>CAZOXS010000225.1:0-10469 GCA_964583785.1 uncultured Victivallales bacterium | reverse complement strand
GGTGACCCCAACTGGGGCCGGGTGATCTGCGCGGTCGGCTACAGTGGGGCCCAGGTGGACCCCGACCGGGTGGATATCACCTTCGATGAACTGGCGGCGGTGCGCGGTGGTCAGATGGCGGCGGATGTGGCGTTCAAGGATCTGGAGGCGGTCTTTGCCCGCAAGGCGTTCGAGATCGCGGTGAATCTGAATCTCGGTGAGGCGGTGGACACGGTCTATACCTGTGACTGCAGCTATGATTACGTGCGGATCAATGCGGAATATATGACCTGATTTTTCAAGTGCCTGCGGGCCGTTTTTAGAGGTGGACAGGAAATGGAAGACATTAGCCGGAAAGCTGCGGTACTGATCGAGGCGCTACCTTACATCCAGCGCTTTCGCAACGCGATTGTGGTGGTGAAATTCGGGGGCAGCGCGATGGAGGATCCCGCCCATGTGGAGAGCGTGCTCGATGACATCGCGTTCATGGAATGCGTGGGCATGAAGGTCGTGGTCGTTCATGGGGGCGGCAAGGAAATCACGCGCGGCATGAAGGAAGCCGGGATCGAGTCCAGCTTTGTACGGGGGTTGCGTGTGACCTGTGCGCGCTCGATCGAGGTGGTGGAACGCGTGCTCAAGATGGATGTCAACCCGCGCATCGTCAAGATGCTCACCCAGAAGGGTGCCCCGGCGTGCAGCCTCAACGGGGAGGAAATCTTCCGGGTGCAGCGTATGACCGAAACCGATCCGGCGACCGGGGCGATACTGGACTGGGGGTTCGTGGGCGAACCGGGGGAAGTGCTGACGGAACCGATACACGCGATGCTGGCCGAGGGGTTGATCCCCGTCCTGACCCCGCTGGGGATGGGGCCGCAGAACCAGATCCACAATATCAATGCGGACGTGGCGGCGGCGGCGGTTGCCAAGGCTCTGAAGGCGCGCAAGCTGGCGTTTCTTTCCGACGTGCCGGGGTTGTTGCGCGACCCGCAGGATCCGGAATCGCTGATCACGACGCTGCGGCTGGATGAGATTGAGTGGCTGGTTAAGCAAGGGGTTATTTCGGGCGGGATGCTGCCGAAGATCCGCAGTTGCATCGAGGCGCTTGAGGCGGGTGTGCGCAAGGTGCATATGATCGACGGGCGCATGTTCCATTCGTTGCTGATGGAGATGTTTACCGATAAGGGTGTAGGAACGGAAATTGTCGCGGGCGGTCACGACTAGGGCGAGCTGGTGCGACAAGCGTGTTAATGAGTAAAACTGCCTTGCGCGGATGGGTGCGCAGGGAAATCGAGAGGGAACCGGGATCATGAGCAAGACAGCGGAAATCAAGGAATTGTACAACCAGTATGTGATGAATACCTATGCGCCGCAGACCGCGCTGGTCAAGGGGCGCGGCAGCAAGGTCTGGGATGCCGACGGCAAGGTCTACCTTGACTTTGCGGCCGGGATCGCGGTCTTGAATGTCGGCTATTCCCACCCCAAGGTCGTCGCCGCGGTGCAGGCCCAGGTAGCCGAGCTGGTGCATGTCTCGAATCTCTACTTCAATGAGAACCAGGCGCTGCTGGCCAAGCGGCTCTCCGACCTGTCGCTGCGTGGCAAGTGCTTCTTCTGCAACTCCGGTGCGGAAGCCAACGAGGGGCTGATCAAACTGGCGCGCCTGTGGGGGCACGAGCAGGGCAAATACGAAGTGATCTGCATGAAGAACTCGTTCCATGGCCGGACCCTGGCGACGGCGGCGGCAACCGGTCAGGACAAGGTCAAGAAAGGCTTCGAACCCATGCCGGAAGGATTTGTGCATGCCGTTTACAATGACCTGGATTCGGTCAAGGCGCTGGTGACGGACAAGACTGTGGCTGTGATGCTCGAGTCCATTCAGGGCGAGGGCGGTGTGATTCCGGCCGATCCGGCCTTTATTGAAGGTGTGCGTGCGCTTTGCGACGAGAAGGGGCTGCTGATGCTCTGCGATGAGGTCCAGAGCGGCATGGGGCGTACCGGCAAATGGTTCGGTTTCCAGAATTACAACGTCGAGCCGGACGCCTTCTCCCTGGCCAAGGGCCTCGGCAGCGGCTACCCGATCGGGGCGGTCGTGGCCGGCCCGAAGCTTTCCGACGTGTTCCATCCGGGGCACCACGCCAGCACGTTCGGCGGCTCGCCGCTGGCCTGTGCCGCCGCACTGGCCACGATCGAGGTGATCGAGGAAGAGGGCCTTGTGGAACGCGCCGCCGAGAAGGGCGAGCTGCTTAGGGAAGGGCTGGAGGACTTCGCCGAACGCTTCGGGCATGTCACCGAGGTTCGCGGGTTGGGCCTGATGCTGGGGATGGTGCTCGATCAGGATGCCAAGCCCTTGACCCAGGCATTCGCGGAAATCGGGTTGCTGGCGATCCCGACCGCCGGCAATGTCGTGCGCTTCCTGCCGCCGTTGACCGTCAAGGACGACGAGCTCGAAGAGGCACTCGATATCATGGACGATTGCCTCGAAAGCATGCATCAGGAGGCAGGCAATGACGCTGAATGATTTAAGGGGCGAGAAGGCCGGCATCTGCGTGTCCGGCGGGCTGGATAGCAAGACGGTCACCAAGATGCTGGTCGAGGCCGGTGTGGACGTGGTCTGCTTCACGGCGGACCTGGCGCAGCCGGATGAGACCGACATCAGTGCGGTTGTGGACAAGATGGCCCCCTGCGGGGCCGAGACCGTGGTCGTCGACCTGAAACGGGAGATGGCCGAGGCTTGTTTCGAGGTGCTGGCCTGCCAGGCGATGTATGACGGCGGTTATTGGAATTCCACCGGGATAGCCCGCGCAGTGACGGTCAAGGGACTCGTGAAAGCGATGCAGACCAGGGGCTGCACGGTGCTGGTACACGGCGCGACCGGGCGTGGCAACGACCAGATGCGTTTCGAACGCTATACCAACGTGCTGGCGCCGGAAATGAAGGTGTACGCCCCCTGGCGCGATGCCGGGCTGCTCAAGCAGTTCCCTGGGCGGCTCGAGATGGTCGACTACCTGCGCAAGGCGGGGATCGAGGCGTTTCCGGGCGGCAAGAAACGCTATTCCACGGATGCCAACCTGGCGGGGCTCTCGCACGAGGCCGAGGATCTGGAAAGCCTGGAAACACCGGCCACGATCGTGACGCCGACGATGGGCGTCTGGCCGGACAAGGCACCGGATGTGCCGGAACGCTTCAGTGTCCGCTTTGCGAAGGGGCGTGCCGTCGAGATCAACGGCGAATCGATGCCCCCACTGGCGGTTATGCAGATGGCCAACCGCATCGGCGGTCGCAACGGGGTCGGCTTCAAGAATGCGCTGGAAAACCGCATTATCGGCACCAAGAGTCGCGGCGTGTATGAAGCCCCGGGCATGGAACTGCTTTCGCGCTGCCTGGAGTGCGTGTACCAGGCCACGATGGATCGCCGGGCGCTGGGCCTTTTCAAGACGCTGTCGGCATTGGTGGGTGATCAGATTTATGACGGACGCTATTACGATCCGGCAACCACGGCGGCGCGGGCGGCCGTGGGTGTCTTTGCCGCCCACGCCAGTGGCTTGGTTTCGGTGAATCTCTACAAGGGGAACGTCTTGTTCCAGAGCCTGACCGGATGTCCGGCCTCACTGTACAACGAGGCGGATTCGTCGATGGAAGCCAGCGACGGGCTCAATCCGGTCAGTTCGCAGGGGTTCGCCGAGATCCAGTCGGTAGAGGCGCGGGCACTGGCGCTGGCTGGTCAGATCCGCCGATCTTGAGTTGCCCCTTGACGGAAGCGCTTGCGGCTGACTATGATGCTCCGTCAGGTCTGAACGGCATGCAGGGGGGATTGTACGTAAAACGGTGATTGGGTGATCGGTTATGAGGCATGAGTAAGAAGTACGCCATACTTGGAGACATACACGCCAACTGGGAAGCGTTGACCGCCGTGCTGGCCGATGCCGAATCCCAGGGTGTGGATACCTATGTGTGCGTCGGCGACATCGTGGGTTACAATGCCAACCCAGCCGAGTGCCTGGAGAAGATCCGGTCGCTGTGTGTGGCCGTGGTGCGCGGCAATCATGACCATTACGTGTCGCACGACGAGTGCCTCGAGGACTTCCACCCGCTGGCCGCGAATGTGATCGACTGGACGCGCAAGCAACTCTCGCGCGAGCAGATCCAGTACCTGAAGAACCTGCGTTTCTCGCGTATGGTCGATGGATTCACGATCGTCCACAGCACGCTGGATATGCCCGAGAAGTGGGGCTATGTGATCGACGCGCTGGATGCGGACGCCAACTTCAACTACCAGACCTCATCGGTTTGCTTCCACGGGCACACGCATGTGCCGGTGGTCTTCGAGCGGCAGGGGCGGGTGGTGCGCAGCAGTTTCACGACCTTCAACACCACGCTGGGACGCAAGTGCTTTATCAACACCGGCAGTGTCGGTCAGCCGCGCGATGGCGACCCGCGGGCGTCCTACGTGATCTATGAGCCATCCGCGCGCCGGGTAGATCTGCGGCGGATCGAGTACGATATTGCCACTACGCAGCGCAAGATCATCGAAGCCGGGTTGCCGGAACGGCTCGCCCGCCGCCTCGAACAAGGAAAGTAAGCCAATCAGGCGGCAAACGCCCCGGCGCATAGCGTCGGTTCGATGCCGCTGCGGCGGGCAAACATCTGGCGCTTCAGGCTGGTAAGCCCCTGGACGCAGATCTGTCGGCAGCGCTCGCTGGAAATCCCGAACATTTCTGACAAGTCCTTCAGCGTCGGGGCACTCTCATTGAAATAGAGCATCGTGATAATCTGCCGGGTCCGCGGTGCCAGATTGTTCATCTCGTTGAGCAGGAAGGCACGCAGGTCATGGCGTTCCGCCTCCTCGGATGGGCAGGGGGAGTCCTCGCTGGCGATGAAATCGCTCCAGGAATTGTCCGAATCCTCTCCCGTCAGCTCCTCGAGCATGCAGACGCCGCTGCCCGCGCTCAGCTTGATGAAGGCGAGGGCATCACCGCTGAGGTCCATCCGATCGCATAATTCACTATCGCTAAGTGTGTTACCGTTTTCATTTTGCAGTTTCTCGATCTCGCCCCAGTAGCTGAAGTGGTGCTCGGGAACGTGAATGAAACGCGCCTTCTTAATCGCCCGGATCATATGGCTCTTGATGCATTTGCAGGCGTAGGTGCTGAAGCGGATCGGCTCGCGGTTCGGGTCGCCGGCATCGTCATTGTTGGCGCTGTTGAACTTCTTGGCGGCCTTCATCAGGCCGATGTTGCCCTCGGCGATCAGGTCGAGTGTGCTGAGGCGCGAGGACGCGCGGTATTTCTCGAACTCCTTCTGGCAATGAATCACTAGCCGTAGATTCGAATGGATCAGCTCGCTAACGGCCGCCTCGACCTGTTCGGCGTTCGGGCAGGTCTGGATGACACGCGAAAGCTCGGCCTCGCGTTCGGGCGTGATCCGATCGTATTGCGATATGTCTGCAAGGTAACGACTGTAAGCATCCGACTCTTTCATGGTCCAGGCTCCTTTGTGTAAACACAGTTGCGATCGCTTGCAACTTAGTTAGCCAGAACCGTGCCAGACTGGAAGAAAATGAATTGAATCGACTCAATATTCTGATAGATAATTAGTTACAACAATCACTGTCGCCCGCCATAAACCGCCGTTCTCGCCAAAGTGTGCACACTAGGTTCCTGTTTTTGCAGAGGTGCATACAAGAGTATTCATCAAGGTGTCGCCGCAGGCTGTTTTCGAGATGGCAATTTTCTGGTTTGGATGTTATACGGTGTTCATGGCTGAGCTAAATCGAATTCGCATTCCTTTCCGTGTCGGGCTGTCGATGATCGGCGGTTACCTGCGTAGCCGTTTGCTGGAGCAGGTCCGATCCGTTGCCTTCATCATTATCTACCTGCTTGCGTTCCAGATTCTCGTGCTTGGTACGACGCCATCGAACGCGCTGCGTGTTTCTGCGGGTGTGGGCCTGTTTGTCTTTGGGTTGATGTTTTTCCTGGAAGGGCTTCTGCTCGGGTTGATGCCGCTAGGCGAACTGGTGGGGCTGCAGCTTCCGAAACGGGGCGGGATCGGTGCGATCACGGTTTTCGGGTTGTTGCTGGGTATGGGGGCGACGCTTGCCGAACCGGCGATCGCCTCGCTGCGCGTCGCCGGGCAGACGGTTTGCGCCTGGGAGGCACCGCTCCTGTTCCGCCTGTTGGAGGTGGCTCCTGAAAAGCTGGTCATGGCAATCGGCATTGGCGTCGGGGTCGCGGTGGCAGTCGGCATGATACGGTTGTATTTCGGCTGGTCGATCAAGCCGATCATTTACGTGACCGTGCCGGCATTGCTGGCCGCCTCCATTTTCTGTGCGTTTGATCCGAATCTGGTGACGATTCTGGGTTTGGCCTGGGACGCGGGGGCGGTGACGACCGGGGCCGTGACCGTGCCGCTGGTCCTGGCGCTTGGTATCGGCGTTTCGCGGGCGTCCGGTCACCCGTCGGCCTCGTCGGGCGGGTTCGGGCTGATTATGCTCGCCTCGGCGTTTCCCGTGCTTGGGGTGCTGGTGCTCGGGGCGCTGCTCAACGGGACAATCCCGCCCCCGGTCGATGAAGCTGTTTTTTTTGCGCCTGCCCACCGTGCGGAGGCACTGCGCCTGTTTGAAGATGAGGATGCGCTTGCCCGACATGCATTCCAGCGCGCCGACGTGGCGGGTCGCCAGGCGTTCTTTGCTGATGCGGCCCTGTATGAGCAGGCCGTGCGGTCGTTAAGAGATCCGGATACCCGCCATCGGCTGCTGGGATCGATGGCGTTATCCGAATGGCTGCTGGACCGCGCGGCGGAGCACGAGATCGCCCTGTTGGCCGGGGCCCGTACGGACGCAAATGCGGCGGCGGGGGCCTCCCCGGTGGTCGCCGTGATCGGTCATGAATGGCTGCAGGCCTTGCGGGCGGTGGTACCGTTGACGCTGCTTCTGCTACTGGTGCTGCTCGTTATCCTCAGGGAGCGCCCCCGCTACAGTGATGAGATCGCACTCGGGATCGGGATGACACTGATCGGCATGACACTGCTAGGCAGCGGTATCCGGCTCGGACTGGCCCCGCTGGGTGATGAGGTCGGTCGTCCGTTGCCCCGTGTGTTCCAGAGCATGGCCCGCGAGGAAGGACGCATTGTGATTGAACCCTTTGATCCGGGGCGGCTACAGGTCTCATACGACGCCGATGGGGTTGCATCGTCTTTCCTTTACCTGAAAGACGATGGTGGCGTTCCCCGGGCGGTGGCCTATGACCCCGCGCGTTATGATCCGGTGCAGAAACGCTACACGCATATCCTGAAGCGTCCCCCGCTTTTCGGTCCGGGCATGACGCTGGCCGGAATCGGCCTGGTCTTCTGCTTCGCCTTCGGGATGGGCTACGGGTCGACATTGGCGGAGCCGGCACTCAGTGCGTTGGGCCGTACCGTGGAGGAGCTGACCGTGGGCACGGTCAAGCGCAGCGGTGTCGTCCGTTCCGTTTCGGTCGGTGTGGGAATCGGTCTGGTCGTGGGTGTTGCCCGTATTCTCTACGACATCCCCGTCATCTGGTTGCTGGTGCCGCCGTATCTGCTGTTGCTGCCGCTGACCCGCTGGAGCGAGGAGGATTTTGCCGGGATCGCCTGGGATTGCGGCGGTGTCACGACCGGCAGTGTGACGGTGCCGCTGGTGCTGGCCATGGGACTCGGGATCGGCGGGGAACTGGATGTGGTTGACGGTTTCGGCGTTCTGGCGATGGCCTCGGTTTACCCGATTATCAGTGTTCTTGTCTATGGACTTGTGGTACGTGCGCGGCAGCGCCGCGGCATCGATGCCGCCGGGGGAAAGGAATCGTCTGATGAGCGGCATTTATGAAGGTGCACAGAACGCGGCCCGTATCACCTGCATGACGCATCAGCTTCTGGGTGGGCGTATCGCGGCATGCTTTGCGGAATTGGGGGCGAGCACGGTCCTTTCGGAGAACGCCCGCTGTATGCGTCAGCGCGTGCGCAAACGGGCCTTTGGTTTACCTGGCAATGTGGTTGAATACGATGACGCGCCGATGGAAATCTTCCGTACCACGGTGCGGCGGGAGGCGGTCCCGGCGGTGATGCAGGCGTTGACGGCGGCCGGGGACCTGAGCACGCCGGGGCGCGGGACGCTGTTCGCCCAGGATGTGATCGAGTATCGCGACTCCGAGCTGCCGGTTATGGAAGCCACGGCTTCAGCCGTCACGCCCGGGCTGCTGCGCGACTTGCGACTGCTCTCCTGCATTCTCTCCACGGCCAGCGGTGGCGACCTGCTTGGCCGCGTCGCGCTGCAGCTTGGAGCTTGTGTGCCGGTGATCAGCCTGGGGACCGGAACCGGTATCCGTGATCGCCTCGGGCTGCTGCGCGTCACGATACCCCCCGAGAAGCAGATCGTGAGCCTGATGGTGCCGTCGCATGATGCCGCTGGTATCCAGCGCCTGCTGATCGAGGAGGCGCGCTTGAACCGTCCCGGCGGCGGGTTCCTGTATCAGACACCGGTTCGCCAGGGGGTTGCCGATGCCTTGTTGCGTATCGGCCAGCAGACGCATGCCGCCAGTATCGAGCAGATTATCGCGGCGGTTGACGAGCTGAAAGACGGGACAAGCTGGCGCAAACGGTTTGCAGGGATCGATGAGAAGCGTGTGCGCGCCGCGTATGGACGTTCCGGCAGCTTTGTTGAAATCTCGTTCGTCTGCATGGAGGGGCGGGCCGATGGATTGATCCGGGCCGCGATGAACGCGGGTGCCGGCGGCGTGACGACCTCGCGCCTGCGGTGCCTGGGCGGCACGACCGATGGTGACTCCGCCGCCGGTGCCGCCGCCCGATTGCGCGGCATGCTTTGCGTGCCGGCCGCGCTGCGCGAGCGCGTGCTCAAGGCACTGTGCGACACCATCGAACGTGATGAAGACGGCACGGCCACCTGCCGCCTGCAGGTCCTGGAGGCCCCGTCGGTTTACGCCTACCAGCACGCCGAGTAAGGTCGATTTGCTATTTATAGTCAATGTCACAACGGCCCTTGATCGGCGAACGGTGGAACAGCATTCAGACATGGTTATTTCCCGTGCTGGAGGATGAGCTTGGCGATCTGGACGATAAGCACCGGCAGATCGTATCGGTCTGTGAATGGTGTGCACCGCAGGATCATATGGCTCGCTCCCCCTGCGCCGCCGCCGGAACCGAAACGTCTGCAACAGCAGCTTGAACGCGATTTGGAGGCGAATCTGGCCGATTTACCAACGGTTTGCGACTGGGGCTGCAATAGAAGAACAGCCAGAGCAAGAAGGAGTGCTGGCGCGGCTACAGGCTGCATCTGGTGGTGATCGCCGCCGAGCAGATGCTCAAGATGCTCGGCTAGATGCCTGGATAACCACAGGGGCACCCGAAAACCCGGTTTTCAACGACGGAAAGGACGCAAGTGCCTCGCGGTATATCTCGCGTCTTACTTTCGTGAAACTTGCGGTCGGCCAGACGCAGGCTCTTCTTCTGCCGGGCATGCAAGTCCAGCCAGGCCTCGATTGCCGTAATGATTTCCGGGGCAAATCGAGCCAAATCGTCCACTTCAGCGAGATAATCGCGGACCTCGCGGAAGTCGGTGTCGGGAACCGGCAAAAACAGGGTGCGGATCGCGGCTTGGTCGGCTATGGTCTTCGGTGTCGCACATGCTGGCATCATCAATTTCTTTTGGAATGTTAAGTAGTTGAAGGATAGCATGTTGAGACGCTATATGTCAAGCAGATTGTCGCGAGAAATTACGGACCTCTGAACACCGAACACTGAACACGCCTGGCCGAAAAGACCTTTTCGGACAGGCTCTATCTATATTCCCCGCAGAAATGACTTGCGCCCTCGCGCATGATGTCGGCTGGCGGGCGGCGCTGGCGCAGCAGGTCGGCCATTTTCTCCATGTAAGGGGCCACATGGTTGAAGAAGCGCTGGTAGCCGGCGCAAAGGTAGTTCTGACCCGGCTGCCCGGTCGAGGACGTGGCGAAGCGGTGCTTGAGGCAGCCGCCGTTGCAGGCCCGCAGGTGACGGCACTGCCGGCAGTCGTCGGTCAGCCCGAGGGTTTTCTGCATCCCGAACGCCCGCTGCCGCATGTTGCTGATGATGCGACCCAGGTCCTCCTGCATGACGTTGCCGCGCAGATACTGGGGATAGACGAAATGATCGCAGGCGTAGACGTTGCCGTCGTGCTCGACCGCCAGGGCCGAGCCGCAGGTCTTGCTGTAGACGCAAAGCGGGGGATTCATGCCGGTCCAGGCGGCTAGTGTCACGTCGAAGTGGTTCACGAAGGTACGGCCGACATCCCGCTTGATCCACTCGTCGAAGACGTCGCACAGGAACTGACCGAAGGCGAGGGGTTCGACCGTGAAGGGCATCACGGCCGGGGAGTCGCCCGTCGCCGCACCCTCGGGGGGTGTAGCCAGCTTGAGGCCGAGCTGGTCGGCGGCCTCGTCGGGCATGCGCTCCACGATCGGGATGAACTGCATGAACCGGAACCC
>CAZOXS010000224.1:0-2559 GCA_964583785.1 uncultured Victivallales bacterium | reverse complement strand
ATGTAGGCGGCATCGGCCGAAATATGGATTTCGCGCTCCTGCAGGCAGAGCCAGGGCGCGGTTTCCTCCTCGCCACGGGTGCTGGTCTCCCACGGCACCTGCGCCCCCTTGGCTCCCCAGCGCCGGGCGTTCTCGCGGTACTGCGGCAACTGGTGGTAACGGTATTCCAGCAGCTTGCGCGCTTGGCGCGGACGCGTCATCAGGTAGTAGGGGAACATATGGAAATCCATGTCCCAGAAGGTGAGAAAACGGTAGCCGTGGCCGGTGAGCCCCTTGATTGGCACGCCGGTCTTTTCCGCGATCGGACTGAAGGCCATGTGCAGGTGCATCTGGCCGAAATTGAAGCCCTGCACTGTGGAGGCATTGGCGTCGAATTCCACCTGTGCCGCGCGTGTCTGCAGCTGGTAGGCCGCCAGGTGGTCCGCGCTACAGGCGTCGAACCCGCGATGTCTGGCTTGCCCGGCACGCTGGCAGGCTTCCTCCATCGGCATCTGGCCGGCGATGGCATAAAGTTCGATTGCCAGCTCGTCGGCGGTATCGGTCACCCGCGCGCATTGCGCGATCGCGATTCGTAGCCCGCTGCCGCGAGTGATGCATTCCAGCCCCTTCGTTCCATCCGCGGCGATCCGTTCGCCTACCGTCCAGAGCGTCACCCCGTTTGTGTTGGTGACGGCCTCATGCAGGGTGCCGCGCAGGGTGACCGGTGCCTCGTGGTTGAGGCGGCGGACGGTGGCACGCAGGCAGATCAGGTTCGGATCGGCCATGCTGACGAAGCGCTCCGAGTCGATGCGTGTGCGGCGTCCGGCGGCGTCGCGGAACACAAGGGTGCGGTGCAGGCGCGCCTGGTCGATCTCCAGCAGGCGTTCGGCGCTGAGGATGCGGTGCGTGTCGAAATCGAACCGCTCGCCTGCAACCTCGATCTGTAGCGCGATGGGGTAGGGCAGGTTGGGCAGCACCTGGATCGCCTGGGCATCCAGGCCGGCCAGGGCTTCCGGGGTCATGCGCTGCGGGTGGGTCAGGATATGGTCGGGATCATGAACCCCGAGCAGCGAGGCCGGTCCGTCGGCATAGGTGCCGGCGACATAGAACTCGGGCCGCCCCCAGGACGGGCATTCCTCATGCGCCCCGCGGATGCCGAGCATGCCGTTGGAGAGCGAGAAGGTCGATCCGAGCTTGCCTTCCAATTCCTTTTTCGAGGTCTGTACCCAGTAGCGGTTGCGTGGATCGCGTGGTTCAATATCCATTATTGCTTCCCTTTTTCCTGTGTTAATTGCTGAGGGTTAGGGAACGAACACTATCGGTTATGCGTTGCCTGACTTCGTTCCTGTTCATGGTTTGCAGCATGTGCGGCATGGGATCGTCTTCCGCATCCTCGAAAAACACCAGACTTTTCAACACCATGAAAGGCTCGCCATCCGTGAATTTCTGTCGATAAAACTCGAGCATTTGTAGTAGGGGGAATTGCTCGAGCAGGAACGCGAGATCAATAAAATCCTTTTTTGTTGCTCGGTTCGTGATCGCGGCAAGTTTCATGACTGCAATATCTGGAATAGCAGCAAGCCTTACGCCGCTTTCCTGGATAGGTGGCCTAAGCCAGGGATAATCATACTGTACAATATCGAGCTGTACGTCCCGAAAGACCATCCGATGGATGCGTTGGCTCGCGCGTCGCATCGAAATGGTTCTGTAGACTTGAAGCTCCTGAACCAGTTCCATCGGCTCCAGTAGGATGTTACCAAACAAGTCGAGGTCAACGGATTTGCGGTGTCCGATCTGTAGTGCCAAAGCGGTGCCGCCAACGAGTCGTGTTTCAAAGAAATTCGGATTGGCCTGGATCTGTTTCAGGAGATCCAGTGTGTTGGCATCGACGGTTTCTGTGTGCAGCATCTGAATTGCTCCTGTGGAATCTGACTCACGACAGAACGAAAGTTGAGACTTTTCTTATCAATAGAACGCAGTTTTGTGCAATTTTCACGATGCCAGGAATGGATAGCTGTTGGCACAAAAGATTCCAGTCTGCTAATGTACCGATCTCCAGTACGCGCCTGACGATATAGTTGATGTGCTTATCGCCATCAAGCGTTTCCGGGGTGATGTCCCAGAATAATCCTCTTGAGAAACCATCGACTGTCAGTCTGTTTGGATGCATATAGCACTCCCGAATTCGTTCGCCTAAAATCTACTGTTAAGGCATTTGATTAGCAAGATCAAGATTATTCCTGCCATGGGAGGGCGCATTACGATCATTAATCGCTGGATAATGTGTATGGTAGTCGTTAACCTGTTTCGCAAATGCTGATCATCGTCTAAACAGGACGTAAAGGAGGGGCATGTGAAAAGGGAGACGATCAAGCTTGCGGGTGCAACTGCGTGCGTGAGTCTATTGGAAGATGGGCAGGGGCATTGGATGCAATGCACGTTCTCGATTGTGCCGGATGCCGCGGAGCCGTTTGCGCAGCAGCTTGCTGCCATTGAGCGGGCCGAGGCGGCGGTCTTCGAGCGGTTCGGTATCGCGCCTGAAACCATTCTGTTCCGGCGTTTCTTCTCCAGCGACCTGAT
>CAZOXS010000223.1:0-2732 GCA_964583785.1 uncultured Victivallales bacterium | reverse complement strand
TGGCCAGACCAGGAGACCCGGCCGGCTAGGCTCCTCGCAAGGGCCAATAACCAGCAAGGCTGAAAGAACGCATAACCATAGGTAACTGTGGCACCCCCTAAAACTGACCCATTACGCAAGCCGGGCGCACGATTTCGTTTGCCGGTCCTGCAGGTGGCGCGCTAGGATACCCTGCATGAAAGCATTTCTGATCGTACTCGATTCGGTTGGCATCGGCGCGGCACCGGACGCCGCTGACTACGGCGACCCCGGGGCCAGCACGCTGGCGCACACGGCCGAGGCCTGCGGCGGCTTGCATCTGCCCACCCTGCAGAGCATGGGACTGGGCAACATTCCCCCGCTGACCGATGGTGTCGCGATTGCCGGCGTACCGGCCGCAAGCGCGCCCATCGCCGCTTTCGGCGCGATGCGCGAGCGCTCCGCCGGCAAGGACACCACCACCGGCCACTGGGAGATTGCCGGCCTGCACCTCGAAAAACCGCTGCACATCTTCCAGCCCGGACCGCCATCCTTCCCGCCCGCGCTGCTCGACACCCTGCGCCGCGAAACCGGTCGCGACGTGCTCGGCGACAAGGCCGCCAGCGGCACGGCCATCATCGATGAACTCGGCGAGACGCAGCAGCGCACCGGTGCCTGGATCGTCTACACCAGTGCCGATTCCGTCCTGCAGATTGCCGCCCACGAGGAAACGATCCCGCTCGCGGAGCTCTACCGCGCCTGCAGGCTCATGCGTCAACACTGCAATCCCCTGCAGGTCGGCCGCGTGATCGCCCGTCCCTATACCGGCACCCCCGGGAATTTCACCCGCACCGATAACCGCCGTGACTTTTCCCTGCCGCTGCCGGAACGCTCGATCCTGCCGCATCTGGCCGACTGCGGCGTCAACGTCATCACCGTCGGCAAGCTCGACGATATTTTCCCCGATAGCGGCATCGCGGAATCGTTCCATGTCGAGAACAATCCCGACGCCATCGAGGCTGTGCTGAAGCTGGCCGCCCGGCAGTCGCCCGAGACGCCAGGCGAGTTCGTGTTCGCCAACCTGATCGACTTCGACATGCGCCACGGCCACCGCCGCGACCCGCAGGGCTACGGCAAGGCGCTGGAAGCGGCCGATCGTTTCCTAGGCGAGCTCCTACCGCGGCTGGCACCCGGTGACCTGCTGATCGTCACCGCCGACCACGGCAACGACCCGACATTCAAGGGTTCCGACCACACCCGCGAGTACGTCCCGCTGCTGGTCTACGGCAGCGGCATCCAGCCCGGCCCGCTCGGCGTGCGCGACGGCTTCTTCGACATCGCCCAGACCCTCGCCGCCGTCTTCGCCGCCCCCCCCATGCCGCGTGGCCTGTCGTTCCTTTAGAGCCAGCCTAAGCGCAGGAACGCAGAGGCGTTAGGGGTCGATAAGTTGATTCATGAATACATGAAGCCTGTCTCCCGGTGGTCGGCTTTCCTCGCTCTGGTCGTAGGGGGCTCGCCATTCTTCAATTGATTGCCAGGAGGCCTCAGGAAGAGGGAATGCTGCCGGTTCGGATTGATGTACCTGTTTTACTGCCTTGCCCCGGCCCTCGCCTGCGAACTTTTTGGGTGCGAACTTTTTGGGTGGCACTTCAAACGCTGATCTGCTATCACTTGCCCTGCCGGTTTAGCCAGAAAGGCACTTGCCCGCATGAGTGATGAATCCATACAGAACCCGCATGATCAGCTTTTTCAAGGAGACGTTCTCGCATGTCGAGAACGCCGTCCGATTTTTCCAGAACTATCTGCCTGCTGATATAAGTGACCGGCTGGATTGGGAAACTCTCGCGCTCCAGCCCGGCAAATACACAGATGAAGCATTGCGAGGGAGTGAATCCGATCTGCTCTACACCGTGCAGATCGACCAGAGCCCCGCGCTGCTTTACTGCCTTTTCGAGCACCAGAGCACACCGGATGCGTGGATGCCGCTGCGGTTGCTGCGTTATATTCTGGATATCTGGGAACAGTACCGCAAACAGCATCCGAATGCCAAAAAGCTACCACCCGTCCTACCGCTGGTGCTTTTCCAGGGCGGCGCAACGTGGACCGCTGATCTTTCGCTCAGCGGCTTGATTGATATACCCGACGGACTGGCCCCTTACCAGCCCGAGTTCCGGCATCTGCTTGTCGACCTTAACCACATCAACGCCGACGAACTGCGGGGGTCGCTGATAGTCAGGGCCAGTTTGCTTGCACTCAAGGCCAGCCGCAAGGGGCTGCACCACGAGCTTCCCCGCCTATTCCAACTTCTCGCCGAACTAACGCACCAGGACAGCAGCTTATCCATGATCCGAACGCTGCTGCGGTATATTTGCACCGTTGACAACGATATCGCTTTAACGGAGTATATAAAGCAGGTCGAGGCCACACAACAGCCGATATTACAGGAGGAAGCCATGACAATCGCCGAACAGCTTATAACTAGCCAAAAATATTTGAAATTTGTTTCCGTGTGCAGCGCTGTTTGTGCATTTCAACGTGTGGCGTGGTGCGAGTGTTCAGGGGTTCAGCGTTCAGATGTCACTCCTTTTGACCACCTTCGCTCTGTCTCAGGCAAGTGCTTCTCTAGAGACTTGTCGAGGCCGTTGAGCATGCGGATACACTCCTTGTAGCGATTGCGATACCTCGCGGCATTGTCCCGTCCCGAAAACATCGAGTACTTTTTCCGCACAATAAAGCAAGTCGATTGCATCAGCAAGGAAACACTGCGGCAACGA
>CAZOXS010000222.1:0-5009 GCA_964583785.1 uncultured Victivallales bacterium | reverse complement strand
CCGGCCCGATCGACCCGATCTACGTCCACCCGCCCGTATTCATCGACCCGGTGTTCACACAATTTCAAGCGCACTATTCTGCAACGAGACCGTAACCGGGGTGCCGGGCGAGACCTCGCCGCCCACGATCCGGCGGGCAATCGGCGTTTCGAGATGCTGTTGGATGAACCGCTTCAGCGGCCGCGCGCCATACACCGGATCGAACCCCTCGCGGGCGATGAAGGCCAGCGCCTCGGGCTGCACATCCAACGCCAGATCCTGCCCCGCCATCCGTTTTGCCAGCTCCGCCACCAGCAGTTCCACGATCTTCTCGATTTCGCTGAGCAGCAGTGGCTTGAACAGCACCACATCGTCGATGCGGTTCATGAATTCCGGACGGAACTGCCCCTTGAGCAGCCGCATCACCTCCTCGCGCACACCTTCCTCGAGTACGCCTTCGCGGTCAATGCCCTCCAGCAGCAGCGAGGAGCCCAGGTTGCTGGTCATGATCACGATCGTGTTCTTGAAGTTGACCGTGCGACCCTGGTTATCGGTCAGCCGTCCGTCCTCGAGGATCTGCAGCAGGATGTTGAACACATCCGGATGCGCCTTCTCGATCTCGTCGAGCAGCACCACGCTGTAGGGCTTGCGCCGCACCGCCTCGGTAAGTTGCCCGCCCTCCTCATAGCCGACATAGCCCGGCGGCGCCCCCACCAGGCGCGACACGGTGTGTTTCTCCATGTACTCGCTCATGTCGATCCGCACCATGTTCTCCTCCGTATCGAACAGCGCCGCCGCCAGCGCCCGGGCCAGCTCGGTCTTGCCGACGCCCGTCGGTCCTAGGAACAGGAACGAGCCGATCGGACGGTTCGGGTTCTTGATCCCGGCCCGCGCCCGCAGGACGGCATCGGCCACGGCCTGCACGGCCTCGTCCTGGCCGATCACGCGCTCGTGCAGCACACCGTCCAGATGCATCAGTTTCTGGCGCTCGCCCTCGAGCAGCCGCGTCAGCGGCACGCCGCTCCAGCGCGAGACCACCTCCGCGATTTCCTCCTCGGTGACCTCCTCGCGCAGCAGCGCCGGGGCCTCGCCCTCGCCCTTGATCAGCGTTTCCTGTTCGGCCAGGGTCTTCTCCAGCGTCGGGATCGTGCCATGCCGCAACTGCGCCACCTTCTCGAGATCATACATCCGTTCGGCCTCCTCGGCATCCTGGCGCGCCTTCTCGAGCGTGCCGCGCAGCGTGCGCACCGACTCGATGGCCCCCTTCTCCTTCTCCCACTGCGCCCGCATGGCATCCGCCTCGGCCCGGCTATCGGCCAGTTCCTTGCGCAGCAGCGCCAACCGCTCGGCACTGGCCTTGTCCTTCTCCTTCCTGAGCGCCGTCTCCTCGATCTCCAGGCGCATGACCTTGCGGCTGATCTCGTCGAGCGCGCCCGGCAGCGAGTCGATCTCGGTACGGATCGAGGCGCAGGCCTCGTCCATCAGGTCGATCGCCTTGTCGGGGAGAAAACGGTCGCTGATGTAGCGGTCCGAGAGCGTCGCCGACGCCACCAACGCAGCGTCCTGGATGCGCACGCCGTGATGCACTTCGAAGCGCTCCTTCAAGCCGCGCAGGATCGAGACCGTGTCCTCGACCGTCGGCGCATCCACCACAATCGGCTGGAAGCGCCGCTCCAGCGCGGCGTCCTTCTCGACATGCTTGCGGTACTCGTCGAGCGTCGTCGCCCCGATGCAGTGCAGCTCGCCGCGCGCCAGCATCGGCTTGAGCATGTTGCCGGCATCGGTCGAGCCTTCGGTGCGCCCGGCACCCACAATCGTGTGCAGCTCGTCGATGAACAGGATCACGCGGCCCTCGGACGCCTTGATCTCGCCCAGGACCGCCTTGAGCCGCTCCTCGAACTCGCCGCGGTACTTGGCACCGGCCATCAGCGAGGTAAGGTCAAGGGCGAACAGCGTCTTGTCCTTCAGCCCCTCGGGCACATCGCCGCGCACGATCCGATGCGCCAGGCCTTCGACAATCGCCGTCTTGCCCACGCCGGGCTCGCCGATCAGCACCGGGTTGTTCTTGGTCTTGCGCGAGAGGATCCGGATCACGCTGCGGATCTCGCTGTCGCGGCCGATTACCGGATCGAGCTTGCCCTTGCGCGACAGTTCCACCAGGTCTACACCGTATTTCTGCAGGGCCTCGTAGGCCCCCTCGGGGTTGTCGCTGGTCACCCGCTGGTTGCCGCGCACATCGCGCAACACCTTCAGCAGCGCATCACGCGTCACCCCCAGTTCCGCCAATACCCGGCCCGCCACCGAGCCACGGCCCTCATCGATGAACGCCAGCAGCAGATGCTCGACGCTGATGTACTCGTCCTTGAGCGCCGACGCCTCGTCGCCCGCCTTGACCAGCAGCGTGTTGAACCGCTGCGTGACATAGACCTTGCCAGCCTCCGTCCCGCCGCCGGAAACGCGCGGACGTCTCGACAGCTCCTGCTCCAGCCGCGCCTTGAGCGTCGGCAGACTCACCCCCAGCCGCTCGATCAGCCGCGCCGCCAGTCCGCCCTCCTGCTCCAGCAGGCAGAACAGCACATGCTCACCGTCAATCTCCTGGTGACCATAGCGCACCGCCACCACCTGCGACTGGCGGATCGCCTCCTGCGCCTTCTGCGTCATCTTGCTTAAATCCATGACCAAACTCCTTTCAGAATCACGCCATTAAATCAAGCATCACCCATGCCAACCGGCCAACCCGAAACAAAATCGAACGTTTTGGTCATACAATCGTGCGGATGCGCCATCATGACACGATATCCCGCCCGAACAACTCACCCCAAATGCGACATAATGACATAACCTGACTTGTTTATGGGGTCATTCGAATTTCATTCGCTGCGTGCCTGATTCGTTGTGAATACATTCAGTTGGGCAGATGCCTCGGGCAACAGTATTTTCACAGCGAATGAGGCACGCGACGAATAACTTCAATCGGCTTCCCCTGCGATCACGGTTGCGCATGCAGGCGCTGCAGGCCGGCGAGCCCCTTGGCGTGCGGCGTGACGGCACCCTTGGTTTTCTCCCAGTTGGTCACCGTGACCGCCGACACCCCGACCGCCCGGGCGAACTCAGCCTTGCTCATCGCGTGACGCATCCGCAGATTCGCGATCGCACGCCCGGTCGACTTGAATGCCGACTTGCGCCGAACCGCTGCCGCTGGCAAAGCCACATCGACCGGCGACGGCACGGGCTGCGTCTCGACATCGGCCTTCGCACCGGCCTTGACGGCGGTCTCGCGCACCGCCTTTCCCGCCTTCGTCCGTACCACCACCGGAGCCGCCTTTACCACGTCAACGGCCGGCCCTGCCGCCTCACTCTCGAGATCCACCCCGAACACGGCGGACAGATCGTCCTTGGCCAGCACGCGCCGACGCGAACGGCGCGAGCCGTCGCCGGTAATGGCGCCGACTGCCGCCTCGGTGCTGAGCAACTCCTCGTGATCCACCCCACGCAGGCGGAACAGCAACTCAGGCTGCGCGTCAAGCCGGGCGCCGATCCCGTACATCACGGCGGCGATGTGCTTGCACATGCGCGCGGAATCAGGACAGTTGCAGGTGTACTTAATCTCGCCCGGTTTCGGGAACAAGCCGTGCTCCGGGTCGGTGACCGCCCGCATGATCTCATCGGAAAGCCGCCCCTGCAGCAGTTCGATCAGAGAGCCGATCTTGCCCGTGCAGCGCGATTTCAGCGCCTGCCAGGAGGCCGCCTTCAATTCCGTGATCGACACCTTGACCTTGTAGAGGCTGGATCCGGCGACCATGGCATCAACCGCGCCGCGCGCAATCCCCAGGTGACAGACCGCCCCGTTACGCACATAGGTGCGCCCGCGCGGCAGGCGATTCTCGTAATCGCCGAAAGATTCGAGATGCGTACACCAACCCTTGCCCCAGAAGCTGGCGGCAATTGTACGCCCGTCGATCACGACCGGCTGGATGTCCCCGCCTTTTTTCTTCAGCTTCTCGGTTTCGCGCGCCGCCTTGGCCCGCCGCTCCGCCACCGGTACGTATTCCGGCCACTGGTTGTAGCTGCTGTAACGACTGCTGCTCCGCCTGCCCCACCTGCCCATACCCGACCTCGCTTTGTTTACGCCCCTGCCTTCTCAATATCCAGTGAGACCAGTTTCAGAAGATCCTCGTCGCCCATTTCCGTCAGCCTGCTTTCCTCGCCGTCGCCCCTGAGCAAGGCATCGGCCATATCCTGCTTCTCGCGGATCAGATCGTCAATCCGTTCTTCCACCGTACCGCGCGTCACGAACTTGTGTACCAGCACATTGCGCTTCTGGCCGATCCGGAACGCGCGGTCAGTGGCCTGATTCTCAACCGCCGGGTTCCACCAGCGGTCGAAATGGACCACGTGCGAGGCGGCGGTCAGGTTCAACCCCGTCCCGCCCGCCTTGATCGACATCACCAGGAACGGCGGACCCTCCTCGCGCTGGAACGCGGCAACCAGTTCGCTACGCTTGCTGATGGCCGTGCCGCCATGCAGCACCAGGCCGCCGCGCCCGAAGATCGTGGCCAGGAACCGGGCGATGGGGTCGGTAATCTCGCGGAACTGGCTGAACACAAGCACTTTCTCGCCGCGCGAGGCGATCTCGCCGCAAAGTTCCCCCAGCCGCTCGAACTTGGCACTGGCCTCGGGTGCGTAGACCGCGTCACCGGTGAGCTGGCTGGGGTGATTGCAAATCTGCTTGAACCGCATCAGGGTGCTCAGCACCAGTCCGCGCCGCTTCATCTTGTCCCCGCCGGTTTCCTGCAGCGCGCGGGCGAGGGCCGTCACCGTGTGCTGGTAGAGGGCCGTCTGCGCCTTGGTCAGCCCGCAGTAGACCTGCATTTCCGTCTTGTCCGGCAGATCGGGGGCGATCCCGGCATCGGTCTTGAGCCGCCGCAGGATGTAGGGCGAGACCAGATTGCGTAACGGTGCATAGTGCATCTGACCGCCATGATCGAGGGCCTTGATGAATTGCTTGAAGCGCATCAGCGTGCTCAGCA
>CAZOXS010000221.1:0-11042 GCA_964583785.1 uncultured Victivallales bacterium | reverse complement strand
AGCATCAGCAGTGCCGCATAGCCTTCGATGTGCCCATCCACCTCGGTCTCGCCCATCAGGACCGTATTGGGCATGATCGGCCCGAATCCATAGGCCTTGATCAGCGATGCCACCCCGCGCTGCACGTCGTCATCGGGCAGCACCTTGACCAATGCAGGCAAATCCCGTTTTTCCAGATAGGCCTCGATACTCTGCTGTAGCGGCCGCACCTTCGCCAGAGCCCGGTCAGCCTCCGGCACGATCGTCGCCACCGTCACGCCGCTGGCCTCGCGAGCCAGCGCATGGGCCATCTCGATCAGATACCAGCGGGTTTGCGGCGAACCGCTCAGCACCAGGATGTTCGGACGCCAGGTGCGCTCGCCGGGGGTACGACGCGCCAGGTGCTGAATCGCGTAGCGGGCCATCAGCATCAGGATTCCATAACGCATATCGCCCCACTGCTCGCTGAGATTACGCCGTTTCATCAGCCCGTAAACGCCCGCCGTCACCGCTGCCGCCATCAGCGTGGCCCCGGCATTGATCATCAGCATCACGGCCGCGCAAGCGGCCGCCCCCAGCAGCGATACCGAGGGCCACAGCCGGAACTGCGGGCGCCATGAGGCACTGGCGATCAACCCTTCCAGACCGGACGACAGATTGATCAACCCGTAAGAGGTGAGGAAGAACATCGTCAGGATCGGGGCCAGCAGGTTCAGATCGCCCAGCAGAATCGCAACCAGCGCGACCGCGAACGTTGCCAGCGTAGCCATGCGCGGGTCGTTGTTGCGGCCATAGCTCTTGCCCAGGAATCGCGGCAGCACCCGGTCGCGACTCAAGGCCTGTAGCGTGCGCGGGGCCCCCAGCAGCGCCCCCAGCGCACTTGAGAGCGTGGCCGCCCAGACGCCAAGCACGATCAGGTTTCCCCAGCGGGCCACCTGGCGCATAATCAGCGGTTCGGTCAGCAGCAGCCGCTCATCGGGTACCACCCGCGTCAGTACCAACGGGATCGCCATGTAGATCAGATACCCCGTCAGCACCGCCGCCATCGTTCCGCGCGGCAGCGCCTTCGCCGGATTCTTCAGGTCCCCGGACATCGCGATACCCGCCTCGATTCCCGTCACCGCCGGGAAAAATACGGCAAAGACCACCCAGAAAGAGAGCTTCGCGGGCACCGGCACGCTGGCATCAAACGGCGCGAGCGGGGCCGCCGCCCCGCCGAGAAGGAACGAGACGAGCGAAGCCGCGATCATCGCCAGGATCAGAAGCTGCGTCTTGAGCGCCAGATCCGCCGAGACATAGGCAATCACCGTCAGCAGCAGCAACGTCGCCAGCGCCACCAGTCTCTCCGGGCTGATGGCGAACGGAAGCCACTCCAGCAGCGGGGCCACATTGACCGTGCTGACAAGCGCCTCGGCGAAACCGCTGATGTAGAAGGCCACCCCAAGCGACTGCGCCAGGAACAGCGGTAGGCCGATCGCCGCCCCTACCTCGATCCCGAGTGAACGCGAAATAATGTAATACGCCCCGCCGCCCCCGATATGCATATTGGTGGCCGTGGCGCAGAGCGAAAGCCCTGTCAGGAACGTGATCGCGGTAGCGATCGTCACCACCAGCAGCGTCAGCGGCAGGCCGACATTGCCCAGCACCCAGCCGAAGCGCAGATACATGATCACGCCCAGGATCGTCAGGATACTGGGGGTAAAGACGCCCTTAAACGTACCGAATTGATAGCCTTTGCCCATCCTTGACTCCCTCTGGCCGCACGGCGTACCCGATTTCCCGGAAACCGTCACCGGCAGCCCCGACCTCCCCGCGAAGTGTCACTATGCAAAACGCATCCACCGGTGTCAAGCCACCCCGCAAGGTTGCATTTTTGCCTTGCCTGTGCAGCCCTTTTTGCTATAGGATTCCGCCACTCTGTTGATATGCGCCCATCGTCTATCGGTTAGGACTTCAGGTTTTCATCCTGGCAAGAGGGGTTCGACTCCCCTTGGGCGTGCCATGGCACTTCGGAATATGAGCATGACCACATCGCCCGAACGGCAGGCTGAAAGCCGTCGCAATCTCTGGAAAGCCATCGGCCCCGGCATCCTGGTGGCCTGTGCCGCCATTGGTGGCTCACATCTGGTCTGGTCCACCCGCGCGGGGGCCGATTATGGATGGAAGCTGGTCGGGCTGGTCCTGCTGGCCAACCTGCTCAAATTCCCTTTCTTCCTCTATGGCCAGCGTTACACGGCGGCCACCGGCGAGAGTCTGCTGGACGGCTATCGCCGCCAGGGACGCGTCTACCTGCTGCTTTTCCTGCTGATCAACATCCTGACGGGTGCGATCAATATCGCCGGCGTCGCCATGCTCACCGGGGCGCTGCTCGGCGGGTTCGGCTTGCCCGGCAACCTTACCGCATGGACACTCGCGGTCCTGGCGGTCTGCGCCCTGCTGAGCCTGCTGGGGCATTACAAGCTGCTCGACGGACTGGCCAAGGGGGTGATCATCGTGCTTTCGCTTTCCACCCTCGCGGCCGTGGCACTGGCGTTTGGGCAGGGCGGGGCCACGGCAATCCCGGACTTCGTCGCCCCGTCACCCTGGAACTGGGAGGCGTTCCCGTTCCTCGTGTTCCTGCTGGGCTGGATGCCGGCGCCGATCGACCTCTCGGCCTGGTCGTCGCTCTGGATCTTCAGCCGCAGCAAGCAGACCGGACACTTCGCCACCCCGCACGAGACCTCGATTGATTTCTATCTCGGCTACCTCATGGCCGTCGTACTGGCAGTCGCGTTTATGGCCTTGGGTAAACTGATCATGTTCGGCACGGGGGCCACGTTTTCGGATAGTCCGATTGCCTTCTCCAACCAGTTGATCGGACTTTATTCCGCAACGATCGGCACCTGGTCGCGACCGCTGATCCTGACGGCGGCCTTCGTTACCATGTTCAGCACCACGCTCACCTGCGTGGACGGCTACCCACGTGCACTGGCCGCCTGCTGCGGCATCTTCAGCGGCCATCGTCTCGACTTCCGGCGCTCGCACCAGGTTTGGATCGTGCTGTCGGTCCTGGGTGCGGCAGCCATCGTAGCCTTCTTCGCCAAATCACTGATCCACCATCTGGCCTTCGCGGCGGCGGTCTCGTTCCTCACCTCGCCCGTGCTGGCCGCAATCAACTTCAAGAGCATGGTTGGCAAGAACGTCCCCGAGCAGAATCGTCCCGGTCTGGCCCTGGCGCTGATAAGCTGGCTAGGACTGGCGTTCTTTGTCGCCATGTCAATCGGCTTCATCTACGTGCAGTTCGTGCGGGAGTGATGGGTATACGTAGGACCGGCACCCCTGCCTATCCTGCCGAGCATGAGTTCCCCGGCATGCGCTGCTGCTCGGGTGGTCGGGCAAGGATGCCCGACCTACTTTAAATAAGACCGCGCCAGACTGCCGATCACACCCTCGACTGTGGCATCCGCGCCGGTGACATCGGCGGCAAGGCCGTGAGCGGCCAGTGCAGCGGTGGTCGGCCGTCCCATCGTCAAAACGGTCTTCTTCGCCAGCGCTTCTTTTCCCCAATTCGCGACGAAGGCCTCGACCGCCGAGGCGCTGGCGAAGAAGACCGCGTCGAACGGCGGGCAATCGGGGTATGACACCGGGCGATTGGCGTAAAGCACGACATCCTCAACATCCGCCTCAAGCCCGCGCAGCCCGTCTGCCAGGCTCGTACCCGCCGTTTCGGAGCGCAGCCTTAAAACCCGCTTGCCTCGCACCACCGGTACGGCGGCGGCGAGAAGACCGTCGGCGCTGGCATCGGCGGACGGATAGAGGTCACAGCCCAGCCCGTTCGCCTCCAGCACCCGTGCCGACCCGCGTCCCGTGGCCATGATCTCCGGCACCCGGCGCAGGTCGATCCGCTCCTGCCGCAGCAGCGTCTGGAAACAGCGCACGGCGGCGGGCGACGTCAGGGCGATCCAGTCGAATCGGTCGATCCGCTGCACACTCGCCGCCGCTTCCGCTAGCAGCTCCAGCCGGATCAGTGGTCGCACCACAGGACGCCCGCCAAAATCCTGCACGGCTTGAACCGCCTTGGGCATCAGATCCTCACTGCAAGTCAGCAGAATCCGCCGCCCACCTAGCGCACCGAGTGCCTGGTTGAAGCCGTAGCGGGCAATCTCGCCGACAACAAACAATCCGGGCAGGCTACGGATAGCGGTGTCAACCGTCTCCAGCTTCCCGGACACGGCGCAGAGCGTGGCCCGCACGACCTGTTCCTGATCGGATCCGGCCCCGAAGACCAACGCGCAAGGGGTAGCGGCGTCCTCACCATCCGCCAACAGCTCCGCCGCCAGTGCCGGGGCGGCGGCGACCGCCATGTAGAAAACCACGGGGAGTGCCGCGCGGGCGTCCGCCCCCACCGGCACCAGCCCTCCACCGGACTGGCGCGGGGTCATCACGGCAAACCCGCGGGCTACATCCCGCCGGGTCAGCAGGATGCCGGTATCCGCCGCGGCCACCTGCATCGCGCTGATCCCGGGCAGCACCCGCGAGGCTAGTCCAAAAGACTCCAGCGCCTCGACCTCTTCCGCCAGGCGGCCGAAGATCGACGGATCGCCACCTTTCAACCTTACCACGCGGTATCCACGTCGCACATAATCACAAAGCAGCTGATTGATTTCCGACTGTGGCTGACTGTGCGCACCCTGGCGTTTGCCAACATAAATGCGCGGCGCGATTGGCGGCAGATGCGCCAGTACCGCCTCGTCCAGCAGGGCGTCATAAAGGCAGATTTCCGCTGATTTCAGGGCGCGCACACCATCGAGCGTGAGGCTGCCACTGCCGATCCCGGCACCGACAAACACGGCCACCTTGACAAACAGATCGCGAATGGCCTCCAGCCGTCGATCGCCCTGGCGGAACGTGACCGCCAGTGCCCCCTGCGCCTCCGGCGGGGTCAGCGCATCCAGCGGTATCCACTCGGTGATACGGTTTTCCAGCCCCAGCCGTTGCAGGGCGACCCCGGCCATGATCAACAGGTCAAAACAACTCTCGTCAAGCTGCCGCAACCGCTCTTCAATCGGTCCGCGGATCGACCTGCAGACCGCCCCGGGGAAACGCGCCTGCGCATAGGCCATGCGACGCTCGCTGCTCACGCCGATCACCTTCGGTTCCAATGAGCCGACCAGCACGTCGCGCCGGTCTCCCGCCTCCGGCAGCCAGAACCAATCCAGCCCTTCGGGCACCGGATCAGGCAGATCCTTGGCGCTGTGGACGGCCAGATCGATCTCTCCTGCCAGCAGCCCGGTATCCAGCGGGCGCGTGAAAAAGTCGGATGGACTTTCCCGCAGGTCGGTTTTCTGGTCGATATCCCCCGGCGCATAGACATGCAGGATCTCGAATGCCAAGGCGGGCAGGATCGCCTGCAATCGTCCCAGCACCGCCTGTGTCTGCGACCGTGCTAGCGCACTGCTGCGAGTTCCCACCTTTAAAACGGTTGATGTATCGCTCATCATAGGCTCACCCGAAATAATGCATACTGCTTTTCTTGAACTCCCGCCCGGACGCGAACAGCTCACCGCCCGCCAATTGGCAATCCGCCGCGATATCCTCGAACAGCGCCCGCGTCTGCGGCCACGATGGCGTGTGGATCATCGCGTAGAGATCAAACGGGAAGCGCGCGTTGCGCGGGCGCTGGTAGCAGTGCGTCACCTCCGGTCGGCGCGTCACGCGCCGCCCGGCCGCCACAATATCATCGTTGACGGGCCAGACGCACATCGCATTGGCCTTGAAACCAGCCTCGCGATGATGCAGGACCGCCGCGATCCGGCGCAGGATGCCCGCGCGCTTCCAGACCTGCAGTTGATCAAGCACGTCTTCCTCGCGTCGGCCGAGCGTCTCCGCGATCACGGCAAACGGTCGTTCAACGGCCGGGATCTGCTGGTCAAGCGCACGCACCAGTTCCCGCTCCGGCTCGGAAAACTCACGGAAGAACTCGCCAGCGGCCCGTTCCGGGGGTAGAGGAGACCCGGGAAAAGTCTCGTCGCGGTCCACGGTTCGCAAATCGAAGACCACATCAATCTTGAATCGTCGCACGGCAGGCAGTTCCAGCAGAGGGTCGGCACCAAGCTGGCGCCGCAACACCGCCAGGCTGTCGTCGAACACATCATGCAGCATCGCCAAGGTAAACCACAAGACCGGATAATGCCCGGCGCCGATCAGCGGACGGCGCTCGTAGCAATGCGTGACCCCGGGGTGGCTGGCGATGATCGCGGCCTGCGCCTCCAGGCGTCCAGGTGGGCAATCCAGCGCGCAGAGCACGCTGCGGTATCCAAGGCGCCGCGCATCGAACACCGCGCCGAACCGCCGCACCAGCCCATCCGCCAAGGCACGCTCCAGCAGCGCCACGACCGCGCACTCCGGCAGTGCCAGGCCCTGGAACGGACGAGCCACAGGGTCCACCCCCTGTTGAAGACGTGTCAGCACATCCTTCTCGTTTTTTGAATACTCATCCATAGTCGGAATCCCCTCGCGTGCTCCCAGGCGACCCGCGAACGCGCTGCGGCATACGGGTGGTCAGCGCATGCGGTACTGCTGCCCCGCATACACCGCCCGCAAGGCCGGAATCCTTGCCGATCAGGGATTTAAGTCCCTCGCGCAACATCGCGTGGTCATCCGCCAGTAACAGTCTGATCGTCATCTACGAGCCTCCTCCCTGCCAGTTGCCAGAGCAGCGGTATCCAGGGACTGCCCGCTGATGCCAACGGCGGACAGGGTATCAAGCGATACGCGCTTCAGCAAGCACCTACTGACCCCCGCTCCGGCAGATCCCGCAGAGAAACGGGTTGACGCTCAATTCATGTCAAATTACAGTTGCGAGCATAGAGCGACCTTCTGTGGAGATGACACGGCACGGCACGCCAACCGACTATCGAGAGAGGTGTTCATGTTCAACTCATTGCGGTTCCGTATCCTCCTGTTCGTGGTGTTGATGATCCTGGGTTCCACGGCTACCACCCTTTTCTTTGTCAGTCGCCATGTGGGCAATGCCCTGACGCATCAACTGGAAAAGGAAGCACGAACCCTGATTGAATCGGTTTTCAAGCATGTCGAAATCGAATACAACAGCATCCTTTTTCACAAGGAAGCCGCCTTGACCAGCCGGAAACAGGGCCTTAGAAACGTCATTGATCTCGCCTTTGCCGTCATTGACTCGTTCTACAACCTTTATGAGAGCGGGATGCTCCCCGAAGCGGAGGCCAGGAAGCTGGCCATGGAGACCCTGCGCCGCATGCGTTATGACGACAATGTGGGGTACATCTGGCTTAACAATCTGGACAAGACGATGCCAACCCTGGACATGCATCCCGTTTTCCCGGAACTGGAGGGACGCCAACTCACGGACGATCGCTACTATTCCGCCCATGGCATGACCGAGCACTTGTTAAGGGCGTTTGTCGAGGTCTGCGAGAAGGACGGTGCCGGTTATGTCGACTACCTGTGGCCCAAACCCCTGCCTGACGGCGTCACGGAAGATCGTCCCAAATTATCATACGTGAAGCTATTCAGGCCCTGGGGATGGGGGGTCGGCACGGGCGTCTATATCGACGATATCGAGGCCGCCGCCGACGCCCGGCTGGCGGCCGTCAAGCAGGAGATCAGCGCGATTATCGGGAGCATGGACCTGGGACCGAATGGCTACATGTACATCTTCGATGGTTCTTCGGAAGTCATCATCCACCCGAATCTAGCCGGGCAATTCCTCAAGGATATTACCAACAACGCAACCGGTAATGATTTCTTCACGGATCTCTCCGGATCCGTCGCGAAAAGCGGCGGCATCATCATGTATAATTGGAACAAGCCGACGGGGAACCTCGACGACCGGTCGCATGCCAAGCATTGCTACACCGATTACTTCGAGCCTCTGGACTGGTACATCAGCGCCTCCTATTACGATGACGAGATCTTTCTGCCGATCGTTCAACTCAAGCACCGGATCGTGGCAATCGCCAGCGGTTTTGTGATAATCGCCCTGCTGCTCTCCTTCCTGTTGTCGAGAAACCTTGCCGCCCCGCTCCAGCGCCTGGCGAAAACCGCCGAAATGATCGAGAAGGAAGGAATGCTGACGGTCCAGGTGCCGATCTGCGGCACCAACGAGACACGGGAACTGGGGCGTGTCCTCTCCGACATGCTCGTATCGCTTCAGGAACGGGAACAACAACTAAAACAGACGGAGATGATGTTGCTGCAAAGCCGTAAAATGGACTCGATCGGGCAACTGGCCGGTGGCATTGCCCACGATTTCAATAATATGCTCGGCGCGATTCTCGGCTTTGGTGAATTGTTGCTCGAAGACATGGAGCCGGAAAGCGAAACCGCCGGCTACGTCCAGGCGATCATAAGGGCAGCCGAGAACGCCGCCGACCTGACGGGTAAACTACTCGCCTTCTCCAGACAGGCCAAGAATCTCTCGACACCCATCGATGTCCACGAGACCATTGCGAGCGCCATGCAGCTTCTGGCAAGAAGCATCGATAAGCGCATCGTCATCAAGCAGGAACTCGCAGCCGAAGCAAGCATCATCATCGGCGACCCGTCGCAACTCCAGAATGCCCTGCTTAATCTCGGCCTGAACGCCAGGGATGCCATGCCGGATGGCGGCAGCCTGACCATCGCAACCTCGAACACGCAACTGGACAGTGCCTTCTGTCGCGACAGCCGGTTTGACATTGAACCGGGACTATACATTCTGGTGCGGGTCGAGGATTCCGGCTGCGGGATACCGAAGGAGCTTCAGGAAAAGATCTTCGAGCCGTTCTTTACCACCAAGGAGGTCGGGAAGGGAACAGGCCTTGGCCTGGCGGCGGTCTACGGCACGGTAAAGGACCACGGCGGGGCCATTCATGTCTACAGCGAGGCAGGTCAGGGAACCACCTTCCATCTTTATCTCCCGGTTGCCCTGAACCCGACTCCGCCATCCCTGTCCAAGGATGGCGTGGAAGCGGATATCGATTTCCACGGATCCGGTTGTGTGCTGATTATCGATGACGAGGGGATTTTCCGTTCCATGGCGGAACGGCTCTTCCTACAGCTCGGGTACTCGGTAATCACGGCCGGGGATGGCCTGGACGGGATCGAGAAATACAAGGAGCACAAGGAGAAAATCGACCTGGTCGTGCTGGATATGATCATGCCACGCATGGACGGCAAGGATTGCTACTATGCGATCCGCAAATTGAACCCGTCCGTGAAAGTCCTGTTGTCGTCCGGGTTCACCAGGAACCGGTCCGTTTCCGCCCTGCTGGACGACGGCGTGGCCGGTTTCATCAAGAAACCTTACCGCCGCGTGGAGGTGTGCCAGATGCTTAGCGCCTTGTTCCCGGACAGTGCGCTCCCGCTAGGAGCGAAGGATCAGGAATCTTCCTCGACCAGTTGATCGTAGAAAGCGACATAGTCGTCCGGGGTCTTGCCGGCGCGACACTCGATGGCCGCACGCGGATGGCGATTGAACTGGCCAGTCAGCGCATAAGGGATGCTGTAACCCCATACCATCTCCTTTGCCAGCGGGATGAAAATTTTCTGTGTGCATTCCAGTACTGGCCGCATCTTGAATTTCGGGTTGTGCAGGAAACCGAGAATCAGTTCCATCGGGCAATTACCCGCACCGCGCCCCAGACCGGCATAGGTGGCATCCACCCGGCTGGCACCGCAGACGATCGCCTCGATCGTGTTGGCAAAGGCCAACTGCTGGTTGTTGTGGGCATGAATACCAACCTCCTTGCCGGTACCTTCAAGCGCCTTGATATACTTCAGCGTCAGCGCCCGGATCTGCTCGGAATAAAGCGATCCGAAACTGTCGACGATATAAACGCCACCGGCATCAGACTTGGCCACCTCGACAAGCGCCTTGTCAAGATCGCCCTCGTTAACCGCCGAGACGGCCATCAACTGCAGCATCACCTCATAGCCCTTGTCGGTTGCATCCTTGACCATATCCAGCGCCAGCGGGATCTGGTGGATGTAGCAGGCCACGCGGATCAGGTCGATCACACTCTCGGATTTCGGCAGGATATCGCGCTTGTAGTTCGTCCGTTCGGCATCGGCCATCACAGCCAGCTTCAGCTCGCTCGGGTTGTCGCCGACGATCCGTCGCAGCAACTCCTCATCGGAATGCTTCCAGGGGCCATGCTTGGACGGCGAATAAAGCGCCTTGTCGCCCTTGTAGCCCAGCTCCATGTAGTCCACACCCGCGGCGACATTGGCCGCGTAGACCGCCTTCACGAAGTCGTCGTCGAAATGGTGGTTGTTGATCAGCCCGCCATCGCGGACCGTACAGTCCAGCACCTTGATATCCGGCCGGTAGGTCAACCAGTCGCCCTTTTTGCTGCTCTCGCTCATATTGCACTCCATCCTATAACTTCAACTCAGACCACCACATTCGGTTGACGATAACTTCTCAAACACCCAACGCCACCCGATCTCGGCAACCATACCCAAGCCACCGTTGAAAAACGACAAAAAAACGCCTGGCGGCAATTTCGGATTGATATCCGCCCCGAAACGTGTAAATTAGTTGACTACGTTAATTCTGATGGCGGGTGTAGCTCAGTTGGTTAGAGCGTCAGATTGTGATTCTGAATGTCGCGGGTTCGAGTCCCGTCATCCGCCCCATCCTCACAAATCCCCCTGTTTCTCATCTATCTAGGATTTTTCTCGCTGTTTTTCCCAACAAATACGAGGATTCTCTTGAAAAGCGGGACAAAACCCTCGAATTCGCAGTTTTGAGCATTTTAACCCGTCCGGATGATTCGCCGGATGATTCGCCCCTTGATGCAGGCGGGTTTATTCAATTACGGCGGATTCGGCTAGGCAGCTTAAATTACCTTCAATGCCACGGAAATGCCACGGGAAGGGGGAAGCAGATAACGCAAAATATGTATAATCGTAAAGACGGCTAACCGAACGTGATAGGCCTGCCAGCCGGCACTGCCGGCGGAACGAATAGAGGCGGTTAGCCTCTATCCAATTCCGACGGCTAGCCAACGGCAGGCCTAGAGTTTTTTTTCGAGCCACTTGAGGTCCATCTTGAGACGACC
>CAZOXS010000220.1:0-9942 GCA_964583785.1 uncultured Victivallales bacterium | reverse complement strand
CCATTTGAGGAGTCCATCCGTGTTCCGTTCGTCATGGAATATCCTGGTGTTGTCCCTGCAGGTAGTCGGACTGACGCCTTGCTGGCTCCGGTTGATATCATGCCGACGCTTCTTTCACTAGCCGGAGTGCCTTGTCCCGCTGTTGACGGCAAGGATTTGGCCGGCGCCGCGAGGGGGCAGGCATTGGAAGCGCAGGATGCGGTGCTGATTACCAAAATGGTAGGGGGGAATGGCGGTGGTCCTTATTTGGACAATGCCATTACACCTTGGCATGGCGTGCGGACAAAGCGTCACACCTATGTTAATTTGCACGGGCATGGTCCCTGGCTCTTGTATGACAACGAGCGAGATCCCTATCAGCTTGAGAATCTGGTGGAAATCCCTGAATTTGCTGAATTGGTCGCGGCGTTGGAAAGACGGATGCAAGAACTGATGGTTGAGGCAGGGCACCCGGGCGATCCGCAAAAGGTTGCTCAATTCATGGATTCGCGTCGTCCGAAATGAATGGATTGGGAACATTAAGAATAGCCGCTGGGTTCGGACTCTCTGTAGGACTATCGGGGGCAAACGAAATGGCTGTTGTGAACGAGAAACCAAATGTCCTGATTTTGATGTGTGACCAGATGCAGGCTAAGCGGATGGGGTTCGTCGACGGGATAGCCTATACACCGAATCTGGACGCGCTGGCGGCCGAGGGTGTTCATTTTTCGAATGCGATCACGGTACATGGGCAATGCGTGCCGTCACGCTGTTCATTTATGACGGGTAAGTCCCCGCACGAGAACAACGTGATGGCAAACTTTGGCTTCCATGGTCATTGCGGCACGCTAACGCCCGACAGTCAAACGTTTATTCATGAATTCCAGCAAGCAGGCTACACAACGGCACACTTCGGCAAGAGTCATCTCGGCGCACCCCTGCGGACACTTGGGGTCGACGTCGGGGAATGCCTGGATGGACATTTCCCGGAGGGCAAGGAGCCCGAATTCAGAACCCGTTATCGCGAAAAGAACCGAGCCAGCGGGGGGGGGTGGCTATGCGGCATCTTCCGACGGTAAATCCACGCATTACAAGGCCTTGGAGGAAGGGCTGGCATGGCTGAGCGAGCATGACCCTGAAGGCAAACCGCTTTTGTTCATGTATGATACAAACCTGCCGCATCCGCCCTTCTATTTCGAACCCGAGTGGGAGTCGCGTTTTAAGCCTGAAAAAATGATCCTGCCAAATAGCTTTGAAGCCGAAACGTTTGAGGGTAAGCCGGAATTTATTCAGAAACGTGCCGATGCCTATGGGCTCTTGCAGGAGAAGGACGCACAGGCCCGGAAGGACTTGGCGCAGTACTACACGATGATCGCCGCCGTGGATAAGGCCTGTGGACAGATTATTGACATGTTCAAGGAAAAGGGCCTCTGGGATAACACGATTGTCCTGTTCATTGCCGATCATGGCGACATGATGGGGGGGCACAGGCTGCGCTTCAAGGGCTGCTATCCGTACGAGGAGCTTTATAACATTCCCTGCATCATGAAACTACCTAAGGGCGTCGTTCGCAAGCGGGCGGTTGTCGAGGATGTTGTGGTTTCGACCGATCTGCCCGGCGCCTTGCTGGCGCTTGCCGGGGTTGATGCGTCACCTACTTTCTCTGATAGCGATTTGCTCAAGGCACTGCGGCGGGATTCCCCAACGGGTAACGAATGCGCCTTCTTTGAGCATTATGGAGCCTGGTGGGGGATACATCCATTCTATGGGGCACGAACGGCGACAATGAAGTACGTGCGTTATTATGGTGACGAGAATTTCGAAGAACTCTACGATCTTGTAAACGATCCGGATGAACTCAAGAGTGTCATCACGGATCCGGCCTACCGGACGCAGCGCGAGGAACTTGCAGCAAAAGCGGATGCGTGGTGGCTGCGCACGGGTGGTCAAACCGCAGCGTATTATGAAACCGAATCGTTCAAGAATGGACTGGCTACACCGGCAAAGGCTTCAAAGAAGTCAGCGCCACGGATTCTATTTGTCGGCAACAGTTATACTGACCAGATTCAGGCGGTATTCAAGCGTGTGATTGGCGATTCATCATACAAGGACTCGATGGTGGAAGCTGTCACCGAAGGGGGTGCCACACTGGAGCGGCTGATCGCCAAGAATCTAGCTTTGTCGGCGATCACATCGGCCAAATGGGATTATGTGGTGCTTCAGGAGCAGAGTGTGCGTCCGGTGATTGCGGGGGAATCCGAACAGGCATTTCATGACGCGGTTGACCTTCTGGTTGCAAAAATCAGGGAGGCAGGCGCGGAACCTTTACTCTACATGACGTGGGGACGGCGGGATGAACTGGTGCTTGAAGGTCAGTCACCCCTGGATTACGAGACCATGCAACAAAAGCTTTCGGATGCCTATAGGAAAGCCGCACAACGAAATGGCATCCGGGTTGTCCCCGTCGGCGAGGCCTGGCGATTGGTGCGGGAAATGGATGCCGAATTGGGGAGGAAGCTTTACGCGAAGGATGGCTCGCACCCATCGGGCGAGGGTGCCTTCCTCGTGACATGTGTTTTCCTCCACTATTTTTTTAATTGTCCGTTGGATCGGATTGCGCTTCCTACAGGGCTAAATGAACAGGATTGCGTTCGTTTACGAGACTTTCTTGTCAAAGAGGTGTTGTGAAGAGAATCCTTTCAGTCTGCCTTTTTTTTGCCATTTTGCGCACCGTTGTGGCTGCCCCGGCCAGAGATCAACCGAATTTTATCTTTGTGATTACCGATGATCAGCGTTGGGATGCTATGGGTATGGTGCAAAGAGAGCAGGGGCAGCGGGCGCGCTTCCCTTGGTTCGAATCGCCAGCCATGGATCGGCTCGCTGCGGAGGGCGTGCGGTTCCGTAACGCCTTTGTTACGCTTTCTCTATGTTCTCCCAGTCGAGCTGCTTTTTTGACCGGTCAATACAGTCACCAAAATGGAGTCCGCACGAACGGTAGAAGCTTGCCTTTAACCGCGGTAACGCATGCGACACAGTTGCGTTCAGCCGGGTACCAGACCGCGTATGTTGGAAAATGGCATATGCGCGATCAACGTGATCGCCCGGGGTTTGATTATGCCGCTAGTTTTGTGGGGCAGGGGGTTTACCAGGACTGTACATTTGTTATCAACGACGAGACGACCCCTACAAAAGGTTGGGTGGATGATGTAAGCACCACGTTAGCCATTGACTGGCTCAAGAGCCATCGGGACAAACCCTTTTCACTCGTTCTCGGATTCAAGAGTCCTCACAACCGTCGCGGAGGCGATAATCTTCCGCCCCGACTGCGTGATCTGTATACCGACAAGACCAGTCGTGCCGTACCCAATATCAAGACCCCTGCGATCTTTCACCAGCACAACTCCGCAGAAGTACGAGAACCGCATCGGTTTGTTGAGAATAGCGTTCATCTTGATTATCTGCGTCACATTAAAGGCATCGATGAAAATCTGGGGCGTCTTCTGGATGCGCTTGATAAATGGGATCTCGCCCAGAATACGGTCGTCGTTTTCACCAGTGACAATGGCTATTTCCTCGGCGAACACAACTTAGGCGACAAGCGCGCCCTTTATGAGGAATCGTTGCGAATTCCGATGCTGGTGCGCTATCCCCCGCTTTTCAAAGCTGGCCTTGTCGTGGATGAAATGGTGCTCAATGTGGATCTGGCTCCGACGTTCCTTGATTTGGCTGGGCTTCCCCTGCCTGAGTTCATACAGGGCCGGAGCTGGAAACCCTTGGCGGTCGGCCTTGCTCCCGACGACTGGCGGACCTCGTTTGTTGCCCACTATTATAAAGAACTGGGCGATACGCCGACCTGTGTCGCGCTGCGCACGGCTAAGGAAAAACTGGTGGTCTATCCGCGTCATCCAGAATGGACAGAGGTCTTCAATCTAGAGACGGATCCTTACGAAATTCATAACCTTGCCGCTGATATTGAACGACGCGATGCGCTCGCCAGTCAGCTCCACGAACAAATGCAGGCACTGGGGCTTTCGATGCCGCTGTAACAAACCGCTTGTGATGGTTCCACGTGTTCGATAATGTCTGGTCCTGATTCTGGATTCTGAGGATGGTGTTGTTGCCAACGTAACGACGCATCAAAACGCCTACGTTTGGCATGTTTTAGCCAGAGAGAATGGGAGGGACTATGCGGAAGATGCTGACATTGCTAATTGCTGTTTTTTGTGCGTTGAATGTTCATGCCGTTGAAAAGCCGAAAGAGATCTATCTGCTGATCGGGCAGTCAAATATGGCCGGGCGGGCAGCGGTTACGCCCGAACTTGCCGGTGACCTGAAGGGGGTGTGGCTGCTCAATGACAAGGGAGAATGGGAGGCGGCGAAGAATCCGTTGAATCGCTATTCCACGATTCGCAAGGGCTTAGGTGCGCAGAAACTCGGGCCCGGGTACGGGTTTGCCCAGGAGTTGTTACGGTTGCGCCCGGATGTTGCCATCGGTCTGGTCGTCAATGCCAAGGGCGGATCGAAGATCGACGAGTGGACGCCTGGGGGGAAGTTCTTTGATGATGCGGTCACGCGAGCGAAACTTGCGATGACTGCAGGTGGCGAGCTCAAGGGGATTTGCTGGCACCAGGGCGAATCGAATGCCAACGATCCTGCCTATCTTGAGAAGGCGACGGCCCTGATTGCCGCATTCCGTGAGGCTTTTGATAACGAGAAGCTGCCGTTTGTAGTGGGTGAGACCTGTAAGGCCCAGTCGGAACGGGCGGTCAATGCGCAGCTGAACAAGGTGGCCACGAGTGTGCCGCATACGGCATGCGTCAAGGCGGATGGTCTGAAGGCTTTTGACGGCAATACGCACTTTGATACGGCGGCGCAACTCGAACTCGGCAAACGCTATGCCACCGAGATGTTGCGCCTGCTGAAACAATAAAAGGGAGACAGATGAAACGGCCGAATGTTGTTTTTGTTTTGACGGATGATCAGGGCTATGGGGAGATCGGTGCGCATGGGAATCTATATATTAAAACGCCGAATCTGGATCGGTTGCATGGGGAATCGATCCGGTTCACGGATTTTCATGTCGGCACGACCTGCGCGCCGACGCGGGCGGGTTTACTGACGGGCCACAACTGCAACAGTACGGGCGTATGGCATACGATTGGCGGCCGTTCACTGCTGCGCCAGGATGAATGGACGCTGGCTGATGCGCTCAAGGAGTCCGGATATCGCACTGGCCATTTCGGCAAGTGGCACCTTGGGGATGCAACGCCATTCCGCCCGCACGAACGCGGGTTCGAGTATTCGGTAGCCCACTGGGGTGGAGGCATTGGCAACACGGCCGACCACTGGGGCAATGACTACTACGATGACACCTATTCCGTGAACGGCCAACCGGTGAAGTTCGAGGGATTCTGCGCGGATGTGTTCTTTGCGGAAGGCATGAAGTTCATCGAGTGCCACAAGGATGAGCCCTTCTTTTGTTACATCGCCAGCAACACGCCGCACAGTCCCTGGAACATCGAGGACAAGTACAGCAGCATCTACAAGGATGTGGCTCCAACGGATGCGCGCGCCCGGTTTTACGGGACAGTTACGAATGTTGACGAAAACGTCGGCCGGTTACGTGCCAAGCTGGAAGAACTCGGGCTTGCCGATAACACGATCGTGATTTTCATGACCGACAATGGTTCGGGTGGCGGAGTGACAAGCGATGCGAAGGGGTTCGTGGATGAGGGCCCCTGCAACTTCAATGCGGGAATGCGTGGGACGAAGGTGTGGGAGTACGAGGGAGGGCACCGGGTGCCGTTTTTCCTGTACGATCCCCGGCAGGAGCGAGGGGCGGGGTGGGATATTGGTACCTTGACGTCCTACATCGATTTCATGCCGACGCTATTGGACCTATGCGGTGTCGATATGCCCACGGAGCGCACCTTCCATGGGCAGAGTCTTGTGCCGCTGATAGAAGGGGAGCCGGGTGGGAATTGGAATGAACGTATATTGGTGACCGATACGCAGCGTGTCGCCCGACCGGTGAAATGGCAGAAGAGTTGCGTGATGCGGAACCGCTGGCGACTCATCAATGGACGGGAGTTGTATGACCTGGCGTGTGATCCCGGACAACGGGTTGATATTGCAGACAAGCATCCTGAGCTGGTTGCGGAGCTACGGGAGGGGTATTGCGATTGGTGGGATCTTGTATCCGCGCAATTCGACCGGGATATCCCTTTTCATATTGGTACGGATGATTCCGAAGTGATGTTGACGACGCATGACGTGCGCAATGAGGCAACGCAAGTGGGCTGGAATCATAAGCACGTGCGCGCAGGGATGGTGGTTTCCGGCTATTGGGAAGTCGATGTGCGCCGGACCGGTCGTTACCGGTTCGAGCTGCGTCGTTGGCCGCGCGAAGCTGGCCATGCGCTGGGTGCGGGTATCGAGGGGGATGACGTGCCGATTCGGTGGGATTGTGTGCAGCCGTCGTTCAAGGACATCTATACCGGCGGCAAGCCGCTCGATATCCGTTGGTCCCGGTTGATCGTCGGCGACCAGACCCTGCATGCCGAGGTCGATCCCGCAGCAGCGTCGGTCCTGTTCGAGATCGACCTTCCACAAGGTCCGACACACGTTTATCCGTCCTTCCACACCGGCGAGCCCGGAACCCTCGCCCCTTACTACATCTATATAAAGCGCATTTGATGAACCTGAGCCATTGCGAGTGTTATGGAGCTTGAATACAAAGCGGATATTGACGTTGTGCGAGAACGGTGGGCGGCCTTCTGGCGTGAGGAGAGCCCGAGACCGCTCCTACATGTGATTCAGGCAAAACGCGGTGTCGAGCCAATCCGTAAACCGCGCCCGTATGATTGCGCTTTCGCCGAGCTTGATCCTATTATCGACCAGGCGCTAGGGTGGGCTGCTTCTCATGATTTTCTCGCCGACTCCATTCCATCGTTCATGATCACCTTCGCGCCGGATCACTTCGCGGCGTTGCTCGGGGCGGAGATCAAGTGCAGCGAGGAGGGGCAGACAAACTGGGTCGAACCCTGCCTGACGAGTCTGGATGACGTCGAGATTGTCTTTCAGCGCAACGACTACTGGTGGAAGCGAACGGTCGCCACTTGGGGTAGTTTGAACCGTTTCGGCATGTATAGTGCGGCGATCATCGATGTGCCGCAGTGCGATGTCTCCTGCATGATCAGTCCGGACATGTTCAATACCTTTGAGATCCCCTCATTGATCAAGGAGATTGAATGCACGGCGGCCAGCATCTACCACCTCGACGGACCCGATGCCCTGTAGCATACCGAGAGTCTTTGCCGTATCGAGAAACTGGACATGATCCAGTGGATGCCGGGCGAAGGCTACTACGATTACGACTGGCGCGAGTTGAATGCCAGAATCGATGCCCTCGGCAAGGGACAGATTTTCCAGGACTACTACAAGTTCAAAGCCGCCGATATCCAGCATATCTGGGAGACCTTCCGGTCTCGCAAGCTGTTCTTCCACACGACGCCGGAACAGCTTGCGCAACTGCCCTGGTCATAGGCTAAATATTATGGCTGATCGTACTCGGTAAGGGGGCGAATCCAGATGTTTCGGAAACGCACCTTGTCGCCGTGATCCTGTAGCATCAGGGGGGCTGTTTTTGCATGCGGCTTGTATTGTGTGGTGCCGCGATGCTGGGTGGGGCCAAGGAGTTTCTTGCGATGGTGCAGGAGGATGCCGTTCAGCAGGATTGTGACGAAGGCCGGCTTGAACAGTTTGTCGCCGTCAAAGACCGGTGCTTCCCAAATGATGTCGTAGCGGCTCCACTCGCCGGGTCTGCGGCAGGCGTTCACGAGGGGAGGGCACTGTCCATACAGAGCCCCGCACAGTCCATCCGCATACGTCGGGTTCTCGTAGTTGTCAAGCACCTGAATCTCGTATTGTTGCATGAGAAACACGCCGCTGTTACCTCGCCCCTGGCCTTCGCCTTTGACTTCCACTGGGGCCGCAAACTCCAGGTGAAGCTGGCAACTGCCGAAGGCGGCCTTCGTTTTGATGTTTCCGCCTTTTGGTTTAACTTCCATGTAGCCGTTTTTCACGATCCATTGGGAATCCGTATCGTCGAGCTTTGTCCAATTTGACAGATCCGAACCCTCAAAAAGGATGACGGCATCGCTGGGGGCATCCCCCGGTTTTGCTCCTGGGGTGACAATTCGCGGCTGTGGCCTGCCGGAATCGTGCACGCGGTACGGATCGCCCGAGATGAACATGGTGTCGTCATAGCCAAGCGTGCTCATGTGTGACCTCCTGATTTGAATTTGACTTCGCGCCCCTTGCTGGCGCTTTCATATAACCCATTGAGAATTTTCTGCACGCGCAAGCCATCCTCGGCTGAGTGCATCGGCTGCCGGTCTTCCAGCACGGCGGCAACGATCTCATCGACCGATGATGGCACCTTCTGGGTAGCCTTGTCTAGTGTCTTAGTGTAGAGGTTGCCTTGTTCCTCGGTGTAGATCTCGGCGGTGAAGTCATACCCCTGTCCGACATTCTTCTGCACAACGCCGCCAGCCGTGCCGTAGAGCTCCGTGATCATGTGCTCGTTCCGATTATTGTTCATGGCCCAGCTTGCCTCGACGATGAGGGTGGCGCCATTGTCGAACTTGACGATTCCGGCGGCCAGATCCTCGACATCAAAATCTTTCTTTTGTTCGCTTGCCATCCGTTGACCGATCGTATCGTAGGTGCTCCCGTAGACGGATACGGGGTTAGGGTGCCCCATTAACCACAAGGCCAGATCAATCCGGTGGACGCCGAGATCGATGAGGGGGCCGCCGCCTGAAAGCGCTTTCTGTCCGAACCAGCCGCCAAATTTCGGGATTCCCCTTCGCCGGCGCCAGACGGTGCGCCCAAAGTAGACGTCGCCGATCACGCCTGCATCCACTTGTGACTTCAGGGCAAAACTCATCGGGCTGAAGCGGAACGAGAAATTAATAGCCAGCTTGCGGTTGTAATTCCGTGCCGCTTCCAACATTTTTTTTGCATTGGCCAGGTTTGTCGACATCGGCTTCTCGCAGAGGACATGGCAACCTGCCTGCATGGCCATGATGGACAGTTCATGGTGATAGACGTTCGGCACGGCAATGCTGACAATATCCAGGTTCTCCTTGGCCAGCATGTCTTCGGCTGATGCGTACCCTTTGATGCCATGCTCATGGCAGACGGCATCCCGTTTTTCCTGATGCATGTCCGCGACGGCAACCAGTTCCGCATCGGCGCAAGCTATCGCCTGCTTAACGTGCGACTGTCCCCATCCCAGACCAATGACGCCATACTTGATCGGCTTTACCTGTTTCTTCATTCGCTTATCTCCAGAGGGTTTGGATCCCATAATCAAGATATATCTTGCCTGTTCCTGAATGCTCCTTAATCGCAAATTGTTTGAGTAAATGAGTCGATAATATAGCATGGCGTATCGCCAATTCCAAGCGTTTTAAGTGTTCAGGGGTTCAGAGTTCAGGTAATATTTTCGGAACCAACGACCATTTCGGACGGATGGCGAGGGTGTTTTCGGCGTTTGTCCGAGGCTGTATTCAAGTATGGGCAGGTGGTTCGCCGATACTGGGCCTGGAGCTTTGAATTCGGTTTTAGCGAGTGGTTCGGGCAACGGACGAAGAGACGTCCTGCGATGGGGCGCAGGATACGGTTGCGTACGATCACCAGCATGGCTGCCGCCTTGCGTCCATAGTCGGAGAGCACGTAGACATACCGATTGTCAGGCCGTTCGATCAAGCCGTGCGCTTTGAGCTTGCGAAAATCGCAGGCAAGTTGGTTGCGGGTATACTGCCCGGATGTGAGTTGGTATGCTTGCAGGACGGCTCGATGGATATCGGCGGCGTTCATGCCGCCGATATGCCCGGCACTATGCATGCGGATTTCAAGCAGTCGGATAATGCGGTCATTTTCAAGCCGGATACCAGC
>CAZOXS010000219.1:0-7149 GCA_964583785.1 uncultured Victivallales bacterium | reverse complement strand
GCCGGGAAGGGAGGCGTGTGCCCGAAAATCACGATTTTCTTCCATCAGACGGCGCCAAAACCGTCACGCCCACAGCATCCGCCATTTTTCCTTGCAGAACCCCTCGTGGTGCCCGGCTTCAAGCGGGAACCACGAGGGGTTCTGCAAGTGCCTCATCCCGAACGGGGCGTCGTGCACGTCCACCATCTGGCGCATGTGATGGAGCGGGATTCCGCCGGAAAAGCGGTGCGGACAATCGGTGTGGTCAAGGATGCTACCGGGCAAATCAAGGCGGAAGTCGAACTGGTCTCGCAGCGCATGCAGCTCGCTCACGTGGCGCGCGTCTCCACGATCAGCCAGTTGGCCTCCTCGCTGGCGCATGAGCTGAACCAGCCGCTGGGCGCCATCCTGCGCAATGCCGAGGCGGCGGAACTATTGCTCCAGGATCCCTCGCCCGACCTGGACGAGGTGCGTGCCATCCTGGCGGATATCCGCGCGGATGACCAGCGCGCAGGCGGCGTGATCGACCACATGCGGACCCTGATGCGTCGCCGCGACTCGGAATTCATCCCTCTTGATATCTGTACGCTGGCGTGCGATGTCGTCAACCTTTTTCGCCACGATGCCGGTATTCGCGGGGTGCGACTGGAGCGGGAACCCTGCCCGCCCCTGCCACCGGTTTGCGGCGATGCGGTACAACTCCAGCAAGTGGTGCTCAATCGGCTGCTCAATGCCATGGATGCGGTGGCTGCGCGTCCGGCGGGAAGCCGCCTTGTAAGGGTAAGGGCCTGCCTGGCCGGGGACGCGGTACAGTTTGAGGTGCGCCAAGGCTACGGCGGACAAGGGGGCATTCATCAGTAATCAGTGATCGGTAATCGGTGATCATTCCAAGAGGTTGAAGAACGGGAGTTTTGCGGCACCCTTGTCAAAGGTGATGCCACTCTCGCCGCCAGATGTTTGCGACGAATGCGCGATGAGAATGTCCGACAGATCCGCCTTGTACTTCGGGCCGTCGTTCAAGAGTCGCTCAATCGCCTCATCCGCCTCAAAGTCGAAAACAGGCATCTGTCGCATGGTTTGAATGGCGTCCAGTATCTCGGATCGCGACTTGTCATAGGCACTCTCGAGAACCCAGATCGTTTCCAGTGTGACAAGCAGCGGGATGAATAGTCGCTCCCGGTTGATTTCCGCCTGTTTAAGGCGGCGGCGAACGATCTCGGCCTGCAGCTCATCGTCCCGGACGAGGAAGCGCACAATGACATTGGTATCGATCGCGATCATGTTTTGCGACTCCTCATCCGCGTCGCCACCGCCGCTTTCATGTTGTCAATGCTCCGGCGCGTTTGCGTGGGGCTGTGCAACAGCCCGAAAACCTCATCGACCGATTTCGTTACCGGTTTGAGCACGGCCTCTGCATGACCGGTGACAATAAACGCAATCCGGTCTCCAGTACGCAGATGGAGCGAATCCCGAATCGTCTTGGGTATCGTGAGTTGCCCCTTGCTGGTTAATGTCGCTGTTACCATACCCGTCTCCTTACTATTTAATATCGCCCTACATAGTGGCAAGGAACATGACGAAAATCAAGGGTTGATTGTACTTAGGAAACGAAAATCAGCACTTGAATTGGGAAAACATCCATAATGAGGGACTTGCAGAACACCTCGTGGTTCCCGGCTTCAAGCGGGAACCACGAGGGGTTCTGCAAGTCCCTCACTGAGGATATCTATCACGATCAAACCCGCATCGCGGAGTACGAGGTGAAAACGTTCCAGGCACAACTTGATTTCGGTATCCAGTTGCAACGTTTTGCCGAACTGCGTATCGGGCCGATGTGGGGCTCGGGCAAGGCTGGAGTCGAGACCGGAACGACGGATCTGCCGGAACTGGACGAGGACTATGCGGGAATCAAGGCCAGCCTGATCGTTGACCGCCAGGATCGCACGTTCTTCGAAGGCTATTATATCGAGACCAGCGCTGATTTTGCCCGTGAGGCCCGTGGGCGGGGACCGCGACTTTGATAAACTCTCCGGTACGCTGCGTTATCAAAAATCGATTGGCGACCATACCTGCACACTCGGGATCAAGGCTGGAACGAGCCTCGGAGGCGATCTTCCCGGTTATGCCCAGTTCACCCTGGGCGGGCCGGCGGGATTTGCCGGGATTGCCGAAAACCAGTTGCGCGGGGCCTATCTTGGCGTCGGCTCGCTAGGCTATCGGCTACCGTCTGGTCCAGCTTCCCTCGGCGCTTGGAAAAGGCATCTACACCTTCATCCGGGGCGACATCGGCAACGTCTGGCAGGACGGGCTGGATACCGACGACCTGCGCTACGGCTGCATGGTCGGCCTCGGGGCAGACAGTGCGATTGGTCCGATCATGTTGTCATACGGTCGTGCCGACGAGGGCTTTGACGCCTTTTACTTCTCGCTCGGCTCCGGCTTCTGATTAGTGCTTGTTCGCGAAGAACTGGTACATCTCGTCGGCGTTGTGGCATTTCAGGAGGGCTTCGCGCCCATTGGAATCCAGTGATTTGCTGATGCTGGCCATGAACTGGATATGCGGCGTGGCGGCATCGCGCGGGGATAGCGTCAGGACGACAATCGTGGTCGGCTTGCCATCCAGCGAATCGAACGCGATGCCCTCGCGTTTGAGGCCGATCACGCAGACCAGTCGACTGACGGCGCTCGTGCGGGCATGGGGGATGGCGATGCCGTCCTGCATGCCGGTGGACATGCTGCGCTCGCGGGCCAGCACGTCCTCGCGTGCCTGGGCGTGATTGGCGATCAGTCCCTCGTGTTCCAGGCGTTCGAGCAGCTCGTCAATGACGCCTTCCTTGGTGGATGACCGGAACTCGGGAATCAGCAGGTTGCGGCTGAGGGCGGTCGCGAGCGCGGTGCGCGTGGATGTGTGCGGTATTGCCGTCGTGGCGGCGGCATTACGGACGATGCTGCCGGCATCCAGCGGCCGGCGCAATTCGCTGATCGTGCGCTCGAATTCAGCCAACACCTCGATCATGGCGGTGCTGACAAACATGTGCTGGGCGGGGTCGCAGTCGAAGACAATGTCGCAGCCGACCCGCTTGAAGCGGATGGTGATGTTGTCCTTCAGGAGCTGGAAGAGTTTCGAGGAATGGTCAAGGCTGTGGACAAAAAATCCCTCGTCCTCGAACGCCTGCAGCAGCTTGCTGGTCAGAAGCTCCGCCGTATCCTCGCTGGGGAAGCGGAAGACGATCGGCTTGGATTCGCTATGGCTTACCGGATGACGCAATCCGCTGCGACTGCTGGAGAAGAGCATGACCAGTACCGGCGGCGCGACGAGCGTTGTGACGAGTGTCATCAACACACCCACACCGAACACCTGTGGCGAGAGCAGGCCGGCGGCAAGCCCGATGCCGGCGATGATCAGGGCCACTTCCCCGCGCGGCAGCATGCCGACGCCGATGCGCATCGCCCCGCGCAGGTTGAAATTGCAGGCCAGGCTCGGCAGGCCACAGCCGATGATCTTGGCGGCGATTGCCAGGATCGTGTAGATGAAGCCGAACGCCAGCACGCGGGGGTCCATCAGCAGCCTGACATCGACTAGCATGCCCATGACGGTGAAGAAGACCGGCACCAGTAGTTTATAGACCGGGTGAAGGTTGTCCTGGATGACATGCGAGATATCCGTGCGCGAGAGCGACAGGCCCATGACGTAGGCTCCGATGATCATCGCGAGCTTGGCTTCCTCGAACAGCCCAGCCAGGATCAAGGCCAGTCCGAGCGCCATGATGGCGATCGACGAGCGATCCTTGAAATGCTTGAGCAGGGCGCTGATGCGGCGCGAGGCGACCAGCCCGAGGATGGTCGCGCCCAGCCAGATTCCGATGGCCTTGACGGCGATGACCCCGATATGTCCCCAGTTCACGCCCTGGCCATCCTTGGTCGCGGCAATGATACCCAGGCCGATCGCCAGCATCACGATGCCGAGCACGTCGTCAATCACCGCGCCCGCCAGGATCGTCACGCCCTCCGGGGAGTCGAGTTTGTGCTTCTCGGAGAGGGTTCGAGCCGTGATGCCGACCGAGGTGGCCGTGGACATGATCCCCAGAAAGATGCAGGCGGGATGCAGCATGCTGTAGGTTCCCGGCATCAACCTCGGTAGCAGCAGCACGCCGAGGATGTCGCCAGCCAGGAACGAGAACACGACCCCGCCGATCCCGACCAGCATGCCCGGGCCGGAATAACGCAGAAAGAGCTTGATGTTGGTTTCCAGGCCGACCATGAACAGCAGGACGATGGAGGCGATGGAGCAGATCCCGTAAAGTTCAGGGCTGACCGGAAATCCTGCACTGAAGATGGGGAACAGGCCGTGCGCGAAACCGGGCAGGGCGATGCCGCCCAGCAGGAAGGGCCCGATCAGGATGCCGGCGGCCAGTTCACCCAGCACTCCGGGCAGCTTGATCTTCTCGAACAACATATTGCCGATACGGGCCACCACCAGGATGATGCCGAGCTGGATCGCCAGCATCATCATACGGTGCGTCATGTCGCCGCCGCCAGCGGGCGCGGCGGCATGCGACTCGGCGGCAAGCAGCAGCGAGGGGGCGGCGACAGCAGCTAGGAAAGCGCAAGAGAGGGTACGGTAACGGTTCATTGGCATACTCCTTCGTCGAGACGGTTTTGTTTTCGGAAAGGGGGAAGTCAACTCTTGTGTCACGAGAAAGTCAAGAGCTGTTTCTCTGATTTTCTCAGAGCCAGTGGCGACGCTTGAAGAACGCGACCATCGCGCCGGCTATGATGGCCATGGTGCCGAGCGCGGCGGCATAGCCCATCGGCCAGGAAAGTTCCGGTATGTACTCGAAGTTCATCCCGTAGATGCCGGCAATGAACGTCAGCGGGATAAAGATCGTGGAGATGATCGTCAGGACCTTCATGATCTCGTTCATGCGGTTGCTGACGCTGCTCATGTAGGTCTCGAGGGCGGAGGAAATCATCTCGCGCATGGACTCCAGTGTGTCCAGCACCTGGAAGGTGTGCTCGTGGACGTCGCGCAGGTAGGGCGCCAGTATCCTGCTGATGATCGGGTTTTCCGATTTCTGGAAGGTGCTGACGGCTTCGCGCAGCGGCCACAACTGGCGGCGCACGGAAACCAGCTCACGCTTGAGATTATGGATGTGGTGGAGCGTGGCCGGCACGGGGGCGACAAGCGCGGTCTGCTGGGCGGTTTCGATCTTGTCGTCGAGATCCTCGAGTACGGAAAAGTAGTTGTCGACGATCGCATCCAGCAGGGCATAGGCCAGATAGTCGGCCCCGCTCTGGCGGATGCGTCCGCCACCGGTGCGGATGCGGTCGCGAATGGTGTCGAAGACATCGGCCTCCATTTCCTGAAAGGTTACCAGGACATTGCGCCCGATCAGGATGCTGACCTGCTCGGAGATGATGGGGCCGCGGACGGGGGGCTGGCGGTAGAGCATGCGCAGGACCATGAACAGCAGGTTGCCATGATCCTCGAACTTTGGACGCTGCCCCGTGTTGACGATATCCTCGAGCACCAGCGGATGGACGGAGAACATGTCGCCTGCGCGCTGGATCAGGCCGGTGTCGTGCAGACCGATGATATTGATCCAGGTCACGACATCATCCGCGATGCCGGCGGCCGCTTCTTCGGGAGTACTGGCGCTGAATTCGTCGACCCGGTTCGCCTTGTAGGCGATGACCCGGATCGATGGGGTTTCCACTCGCCGTTCACCAAGGAACACAAGTGTTCCGGGCGGCAGTCCGGCTTTGCGTGAACGTTGCTTAGACATGCGGACCTTAATACCACAAGTGCCGGAGACCGGGCAATACCGTATTTCATAACACCTAAAAACCCAAAGCATTGACAGTTGGCGCGGGTAACGTTATTTTCTCCTACTTTACGGCAGGATCTTGTCGCTCGGCGATGAGGGGGGATCATAGTGCATGAAATGGATAACATGAGGGCGAGGATTTGCGCGGGCGTAAATGCCAGCGTCGTCACCATTCGCCGGCTCTCGTCACAGGCGGAGCGCATCGCCGCCGTTTGTTCGGCGGTGGTGGATGTCCTGCGCGGCGGGCGAAGTGTGCTGACGGCGGGTAATGGCGGCAGTGCCGCCGAGGCGATGCACATGGCCGAGGAACTGGTCGGGCGTTACCGGGGAAACCGTCGGTCGCTGCCGGGAATCGCGTTGACGGCGGATGGGACCGCCATGACCTGCATCGGTAATGATTTCGGTTTCGAGCATGTCTTCGGTCGGCAGATTGAGGGGTTGGGCAAGGCCGGCGATCTGCTGGTTGTCTTCAGTACCAGTGGCAATGGTGCTAACCTCAGGCGGGCGGTGGAAACCGCTCGTTCCCAGGGACTGCGGACAATTTGTATGCTCGGCCGTGATGGTGGCGCGCTGGCGGGGCATGCGGATCTGGAGATTATTGTTCCCGGCGGGGATACGGCGCACATACAGGAGGCGCACCAGGTGATCCTGCATCTTATTCTTGAGGAGGTTGAACGTGTTTTTTGTGTGTCATAGTTCCCGCCGTCTGTCGCCACTCCTGTTGCTGGTTGGTGTGCTGGTATCCTTCGCGTCGTCGGCGTGCGCCCAGATTGCCATTGACCTGACGCTTGAGCATGGCTCCTACGTTATCGGGGAGGCGTTCACCGCACGCATCCGCGTTCGCAATGAGCTCGACGTACCCTTGGTGCTCGACGATGAATACCGCAATGCCGAGTTGTTTGTCGAGCTGGTCCGCGACAAGTCGGCCGGAATATCGGAATCGGATCGTCAGTCGATCAGTCGCCAGACCGTCATCATGCCGGGTACCGACAGGCTTGAACTGGTGGAAATCACCTCCCTGTTCAACCTGATGCAGCCGGGGGGCTATCGCCTGCGGGTCGGCATTCGGCATGAGGGCTATATTTACCTGTCTGCGTCGGTTGGTTTCGACCTCGTTCATGGCATCGAGATGCTCTCCGTGCGGCGCGGTCTTGCCGGATACACGGATGCCGATCTCGAATACAGCCTGCGCTACTGGCGGCGTTCGGGTGGCGAGCATGCGTTCTTTGTGATCAGGAACACGACAAGTGGTTCCTTGTACGGGACCTTCCGGCTGGGGCCGGTCGTGCGCGTCAATCCGCCGGCGATCCGGTTCGATCAGCAGGGACGTGCGATCGCGGTG
>CAZOXS010000218.1:0-2896 GCA_964583785.1 uncultured Victivallales bacterium | reverse complement strand
CCAAGCAAACGACGAATCAAATCGACTTCGGCAGTGCCGATCAAACGGCCTTGAATAACGTTTTCGGTAGTCATCAAGGCATACAATAGACGATTACGCCCGGTGAGTCCCGAACAAAATGCAACGAAACAAAAGTTTTTTCGCCACGGGTAAACTTGCGAATCATCGCCGCACACGCCGCTGATTACGCGACACCCGGATACGAAAACCTAAACCTCCAAAAATGCGTTCTTGCTAAAAGGTGACGCTGTCTGCTTGAATACCCCGTGAACGGTTACGGTAATCATGAGGTCAAGGTGACCTGCGGTGAAGCCTCACTGGCTGCCACCGTAGGCATCCGGGATATGGGAACCATCGAGAGTGAGTGGCGTCTTCAACCCGTGCGCAGCCGGGTCGGTTCATTGCGCTTCGATACGGCGGGGGAACAGGCCGTCAGCCTGACCGCCACGCGCCTTGACGAGCAGGCGATCAGAGGGCTGAAACTGGTGGCCATTGAATTAGTGCGAAAGGATTCATGATGCAAAAACGGATGCGCAGCGTAGTGTGTATGGCGGTGGTGATGGGCAGTGGCATGCTATGGGCGGCAGATACGCCCAAACCGGTGAAGGTCTTCATCCTCGCCGGTGATGAAAACTGCCTGGAGCGAGGTGCTGTTGTCGGGCGGACTGACGGTACGGATGTGCAGTTCTTCCCGGCTGTTGTGCCGGCCAAGGATGAGAATGTCAAGCATGTCAACTGCTCGGTGTACAAGGGTGTGTACGCTGCCGACGCGGATTACGACAAACTCACTCCGGAGGTTGCCGGCGTGGTGGAGGTGGGCGAGCAGAGGACCGAACGGAGGCCGGATAAGCAGAAGGGCAGGGTGCCGGTGCCGATGACGCCATTCCCGGAGCTGGCGCAGCAGGAGGGTTACACCACCGTGCTGCGCGGAGCGCTGGTCGTTCCAGTATCGGGCGAGTATGAGGTTCGCCCTGGCAGCGACGAATCGGCTTTCAATGTGACGACGCTGGACGGAAAGGAAGTCTATCGCCAGGAGGTCGGGCAAGATAAACCGGTCATCACGCCAGTCCAGCTCGAGGCGAAGAAACGCTATCCATTCCAGACGGTTTTCTTAAAGAAGGCAGGGCATGCGTTTCGCGTTCCCCAGATCAACCGCCCTGGCACGTTGGAGACGGTGGTGGCGACGAATTCAAAATACGCATTCCTCCGGGATGCGGCGGGGGGATGGGTGAAGCGGGATGACGTGTTGTTGTACGACGCGCAGCCGATCCATAACAACACGCGGGCGCCGGGCCAGCCTCTCGGGATTCCGGATGATCCCCAGGATCCGCGCTATGGTGTCGCGGCAGACCTGATGTTCGGAAATCTGATGGGGGATACGTTTGAGGAGCCGGTTTTCCTCATGCGGTTTGCAACGAGACATCCGACCTGGTTTCTGCGCGGAAGCCGTTCGCTCGGTCACGACTACCTGCCGCCGTCAAGCGGAGGGGATCCTGACTTGAAAGGCAGCTGGGATGTGATCCATTTCAACTGGGGCGTCTGGGATGCCGGTTACAAAGAGGAATCTTCGAAATACTACCAGGGGCATGGTAATACGACATCGGTTGAGGATTTTGAAAGGAATCTGCGGACTCTGGTGGCGCGGATGAAGCAAACCGAGGCGACGCTGATCTGGGCCAGCGTGACCCCGGTATGGAAGGGCGAGCCGGGCAAGCCGAACGCCGATGTGGTCGCGTATAACGCGGTGGCGGAGAAAGTCATGAAGGAGAACGGGGTGATCATCGACGACCTCCACGCGCTGGTTCCCGAGGGTACCGGTAGCTGGGTGAATCCGAACGTTCACGCCGTCGGCAACCTCGCACCGAAAGTTACGGAGACCATCCTTGCCGCGCTTGCGAACCGCAAGGATACCACCAAACCGCTGCCCCGGGTGCTGATGATCGGGGATTCGATTACCGGCGGGTATTTGGGCGCAGTGACCAAGAATCTTGAAGGCAAGGCTGCTGTCTACAAGAATCCCGGCAATGCCGAGAGTACGTGGACCGGCTTGAAGAAGATTGATGAGTGGCTTGACCTTAAGCGTTACCTGCAGAATGGTCAGGAATACCTTGAGCTGGTTAACGGCGTGAAAGATTCCCTGGCGCAGTTTGACCGTTTCTGTCCCGGATACCAGGGGCAGGGCTATGAGATTACCGGGCTTGTGTGGCTTCAGGGAATAGCGGACAGCAGCTCGCCGGCACACTCGGCGGCGTACGAGCAGAACCTCGCGAACTTGATCCGCGATCTCCGTAAGGATCTCAACGCGCCGAAGCTGCCGGTGGTGGTGGCGGCGCTCAAAATGGGTGATGGCAAAATCCATGAAGCGCAACTGGCTGTGGGTGATCCGGCTAGGTACCCCGAGTTCGCCGGCAACATGAAGACCGTGGACACCCAGCCATTCTTCCGCAGCGGCGATCCCCGGACCCTGGGGAACAACGCCGAAACGATCCTGGCAGTCGGCGAGGCACTCGGGCGTGCGATGCTGGAATTGATGAACGTTACCGTTGCCGAATAACCTGCCGTTTGAGAATCCAATGCCGGCTGGAACACAACTCAAGGTCTGGTAACAGTGAATCGGCAGTGAATCGGAGTGAATCGGGGTAGTGAATCGGGGTCACGTCTTCACAATTAAAGTGAATCGGGGTCACGTCTTCACAATTAACACTTGACGTCGGGCTATGTGTATGCGATGGTTCGTTCATGGCAAGACCTTTAAGAGTTGATGTTGAGAACGGGTGGTATCACGTGACCTCGCGCGGGATCGAGCGGTGCTCGATCTTCGAGAATGATGCCGAGCATGTGCATTTCCTGGAATTGCTTGAGGCCATGGTGGAGCGGTTCCGTGTCGTCGTCCATG
>CAZOXS010000217.1:0-3276 GCA_964583785.1 uncultured Victivallales bacterium | reverse complement strand
CCAAGCAAACGACGAATCAAATCGACTTCGGCAGTGCCGATCAAACGGCCTTGAATAACGTTTTCGGTAGTCATCAAGGCATACAATAGACGATTACGCCCGGTGAGTCCCGAACAAAATGCAACGAAACAAAAGTTTTTTTTCGCCACGGGTAAACTTGCGAATCATCGCCGCACACGCCGCTGATTACGCGACACCCGGATACGAAAACCTAAACCTCCAGAAATGCGTTATTGCTAAGAGGTGACGCTGTCTGCTTGAATACCCCGTGAACGGTTACTTTCTCTGGAACGCAAAGCCCCGTTTCGGCAAAACCCTTACAGCCTATGACCTGGCCCGCCGCCTGGAGGCGACAAATGTCCTGGTCGTCACAAACCGCCCGGCAATCGCCAACTCGTGGTATGATGATTTTGAAGCATTTATCGCATGGCAGACTGATTACCGCTTTGTCTCCACAACCGACTCCCTGAAGGAACGCCCTATTCTTACGCGTGAAGATTTTCTTGGCATTCTCGGAACACCGGACGGGAAAGACGCCAAGTGCATTACCTTTATCTCGCTGCAAGATTTAAAAGGGGCGATCTGTTTCGGCGGGTTCATCGACAAACTCCAATGGGTTAAAGAGTTGAAATGGGATCTGCTCGTTATCGACGAAGCGCACGAGGGCGTGGACACCTTCAAGACAGACGTGGCTTTCCAAAACATTACCCGAAAATTCACCCTGCACTTGTCGGGTACGCCCTTTAAGGCGGTGGCCAGCGGCAAATTTTCGGAAAAGCAAATTTTCAACTGGACCTACGCCGACGAGCAAGACGCCAAAGCCGCCTGGCCGGAAGAGAGCGAAGAGAACAACCCCTATGAAGGACTGCCGCGGCTGAATCTTTTTTCGTATCAGATGAGCCGGATGATCACCGACGAGGTCAACAAAGGCGCTGAAATCGACGGTAAAGACATCGATTTCGCCTTTGATTTAAATGAGTTTTTCGCCACAGGCGATAACGGCAAGTTTATCCACGAGGCCGAGGTCAGCAAATGGCTCGATACCCTGACGCGCAATGAGAAATACCCCTTTTCAACCGATCAACTCAGATCTGAATTGAAGCATACTTTCTGGTTACTGAACCGTGTGGCGAGCGCGAAGGCTCTGGAAAAACTGCTAAGAGAACATCCCGACTTTCAACACTACGATGTTGTCCTGGCTGCCGGCGACGGACGCAGCGATGAAGACGATCCGGCTGCCACAGAGAAAGCTCTCGACAGAGTGCGGAAGGCCATAAAAGAGAACGAAAGAACGATCACCCTCTCCGTAGGCCAACTGATTACCGGGGTCACCGTGCCGGAGTGGAGCGTCGTCATGATGCTCTCCAACGTCCAGTCGCCCAGCCTCTACATGCAGGCGGCTTTCCGCGCACAAAACCAATGGTGCTACGCTGCCGGAGGCGAAAAGCAGCGTAAGGAGAATGCCTACGTCTTTGACTTCGCGCCGGAGCGCACCCTCATTATCTACGACGAGTTTGCCAACAACCTGAACCGCAGAACCGCGGGCGGAGGCGGCACGACCGATGACCGCGAAAAGAACATCGGATTGCTGCTCAACTTTTTCCCGGTGATCGCCGAAGACAGCGCCGGCAAAATGATCGAGCTGGATGTCAGGCAGGTGCTGACCATCCCCAAGACCATTAAAGCGCAGGAGGTTGTCAAGCGCGGCTTCATGTCCAACCTGCTGTTTCAGAATATCTCCGGCATCTTCGCCTCAGCCGAGGCGCGTGAAATCCTTGAGCAGCTCAACCCTGTCGCGCCGGGAAAAGTAACGCCGGGCCAGAAAGCCAGCACCATCGAAACGCAGGGAGTGCAGGTGGATGACGCCGGCGGCGCGGTTGTCGCGCCCGCGATTGTCCTGGCAACTACAAATGCCCGATTTGGCGAAAAGGTCTATGGTGATCTTGCCACCGCCGCTACAGAAGCCGCCGATGAGAAATCCGCAAGCCTGACAAGCACGATCGCAACCGCGTTTACACAAAATGTTTTAACGGCGGCCAAGGAGATCGCCAAAGAAAACGCTGTAACCGTTGCCCAGGCTGAACAGGTTGTGAAGCAAAACGCGAATGTCCTGGCCCGCGAGGTTGAAATCGTCCAGAGGCAAGCTGAAATAAAGAAAGCTGAGGCGGAGGTTGAATTGAAAAAAGAGGTCGCGGCCGCCGCAAACAACGCAGCGGCTGTTGCCGAAGCCCAGGCAAGATATAATGAAACGCAGGGGGAAATCGACAAGACATTTAAAAAGGACCTTGCCGACAAGGTTGCGGAAAAAACAACGGAGCTGATACAAAAGACGACCGGGGAGATTCTCCAGAAAGCCGAGGAGAAAAAGAAAACCGGGGTTGAGGATGATATCCGTTCCCGTCTGCGCGGCTTTGCTCGCACGATCCCGTCGTTCCTGATGGCCTACGGCGATTTGAAAACAACCCTGGCAAGCTTCGATGAAAACATCAAAGACGCGGTTTTCAAGGAGGTCACCGGCATCACCCTCGACCAGTTCAGAGCGTTGCGTGATACCTACAATTTCTTCGACCCGGTTGTTTTCGACGAATCGGTTCAGGAATTTCTGCGCAAGAAAACGGAGCTGGCCAACTACTTCGACGACACCCAGAGCGAGGACATCTTCGACTACATCCCGCCGCAGAAGACCAACCAGATTTTCACGCCCAAATGGGTCGTGAAGATGATGATCGACAAACTGGAGGAAGAAAACCCCGGTTTGTTTGCCGACAAAACCAAGACCTTTGCCGATTTGTACGTCAAGTCAGGCCTTTATCTGACCGAAATCGTCACACGCCTTTACAAAGGGCTTGAAGATACCATTCCAGACAGAAAGGCGCGGATCAAGCACATCCTTGAAAACCAGGTGCACGGCTTCGCACCGAGCGAGATTATCCACGCGATAGCAAAGAACTTTGTGTACGGCAATTTTGCCGATATTGACAATTCAAACCTGCAGTGCCGCGACCTGACCGAAGCGGCCAAAAACGGAGAGAAAGTAAAAATGAAATTTGATGTTGTGGTGGGTAATCCGCCGTATCAGGAAGAAACAAAAGACACTAGCGATACCCCGGTTTACCCCCTGTTTTATGACTTGGCGGAACAGGTGGCCTCGAAATACTGCCTTATTTCACCAGCTAGGTTCCTTTTTAATGCTGGCAAAACGCCAAAACAATGGTAACTGTTGGCGGCGGCGTGAAAACCGTGCAAAACGGGCGGTTTAAAAACCGTTTTGTTTTT
>CAZOXS010000216.1:0-5716 GCA_964583785.1 uncultured Victivallales bacterium | reverse complement strand
CCGATGTGCCAGTCCGAGCCAAGGACGAATGAGTAGACATGAGCCGCTGTGTTGATAGATGGTAGTTTGGTGCTGGACACACCCTGCCTATCGACGTACGTGTTAGGCTCATCCTCATCAAGAACTGTCAGCACCTCGTTGTTGAAGGCACCTGTGGTGCCTCCCAGCCCCACCCCCGTCGATACCTCATCCCCGTAGGACGACACAGGGAGTATCGCGGCGCTGGAACTTGTCACTGCAGCATCGCTTTTCATGATCAAGAACAACGAGCGTATATCGGCACCTAACCCCGTTGAAGTATAGATATAATCGCTTGTCCCATTAAACGAGACGGCGTGCTTCCCGCCGATGGCGCTCGCAGCAGAATCGGGCTGGCTTCCGCCAGTGAGCTGCGACAGATGTTTGCTGTTCCCACTCTTGTCTTCCCACCATGCAATGGTTGTTGTCGCCTTAGTGCCGCCAACCGAATCCGCCCACAGCGTATCCGTATCCGCCCCGTCATACCAAGCCGCCGTTGTCATGTCTGCCGGCGTCCACGTTGTCGGGACCGCTGTGGTAAAGTTCGTCACGCTTGACCAGGCATCTCCGTTGCCGTTGGTGGCATAAATCGCAAAATTATATTCAATGCCGTAGTAGAGGTTGGAGACGACGTTAGAAAAGGCAACGCCATCGCTGATGGCGATAGCATCGGAAACATGGTCCCAGGTTCCCGTACTGGCACCACTTCGCGTACCTTCCTCGGCACCCCAACAGAAATACGCCGTGGCTGCCCCACCGGCTGTCATCAGCCCCTGTAGGGTCGCTGTGCCGACGCCGACATTGGTCGCACCACCGGAAGTGGTCACACTGGGTTCCGATCCAGCACAGACAGCGACTAACAAGACCGAAATGTCTAATGCACATTTGATTATTCTGTATTTCTTCATACGGACTCCTCTTTCTTAATTCCTACTCGAAAACAGTCGTCGTACAGCGTAAACAAAATACTTATCTAATGATTAATACCGTGCCTGTCGGTGGTCTGTAAATGGGGTCAAACATGTCCGCCGCCTCGGTGCCTAGTCGGATCTCATCGAAAGCCATAACACCATCCTTTCCAGACAGAGTCGTGCGTAAAGCACTGACCGAATATATTTCCGTCCATGGACTGCTGTATGTGTAAGTGGCGTTTGCGCTTCCTCCAAGCGCGGCTGCATTGGCCGGGTTTATATATAGCGATGCTACCCCAGAACCCGCCGCACCCAGCTCAAACTTGATGACCATATGGGTGATGTCTTCGGTTTCGTTTACGCCTGTACCAATGCTATCCCAAGCGCTTTGGCCCGGGCCGGCCGGATCTTTTCGAATCAGTTGCCAAGTTGTTAATGAATTCCATGAGCCTGCGCAACTCCATACGGATCCGCTGGTATCCTTAAGCCGCAGGAAGTTGTGATTGGCGCCAGGATGCGTCTGCTGTATCAGGAAGCCGAAGTAGTATGTCCCGGCATTGGTAATCGCCGTTTCCAGCACACGGGTAACAGCATATTCGCCATAGCTGGTGTTCGTTCCAAGACTGGCACCTCCACCGTAGGTCCCCAGCAGCCCATTGGTTAGATTCCCCGTGCTCAAAACAATGGCATCTGTACTACCATCCCAGGGACCAGCCCAGCCAAATCCCTGACCTTGACCGTTGAGCTCTCCATCGGTATAGCCATCGAACTGGTCGTAGGCGATAAGCTCTGCCCGCGCGGGTGCCACCAACGTTATCGTTGCAAAGAAACTAAACACACATACAAACGTATAGCTGATTATTTTACTCATGATTCATCTCCATAACTATCCCAGTAAAACTAGCGGTTTATCGGTGTGCACATACGCAATTTATCGCGTATAGTCTCCTACCCCATTGTCAAACTTGAATTCTATTATGGCACAAAAAGGCAGCGCACGCAATAAGCACATATCAAGCATTTATTATGACCTATACGCGCACGCATAAGGATTCCCTAGGATACTGGCTGTTCGGCGTTGAATTGGCAAGGATGTCGCCGTAGCTTCTAGCTCCGTGCTTCCAAATAATCCGAAGCAAGATGCTTCGGCGACACAGTCTTCCCTCCTTTGCAGCGGGGTCGTAGGCATTTATGGTTGGGAGAGGGAAAAGCGGAGCTTATTATAGAGACAGCCCAGTTATATTTCAGAGAGCCGTCAAAGTGACGCTGAAGCAGCGCCACAGTGGCGAAGCCCGGGGGCGACACGCACGGTCCCTGCAATCCGTGAGTTCCCGTATTCCGTGTCATCATCATCTAGAGAAGATCACCACGAGGCGGGCGAATTTTTTCGCATCCGGTTCGCGTGGAATCGTGAGGGTGATGGCATCTGTGCCATCACCATTGTCGGTGACGGTGACGCCTTCGCTGGAATTGGCGGTGTCCGCGTCCACGGAGTAGGCCAGCGGCCACGGCCAGGTGGCGAGGTCGGTGCCGACTGCGATTACGACGCTGACGCCGGGATCGATTGAAGCCTGGTCGCGCACAAAGGAGAAGGTCATGTCGGTACCGGGGGTGGCCACGACGGGGAGTTTGCCGCGGTCGTTGGTGTCTTTGTCGCCGCCGAGCACGAACTCGATGGCATTGAGGACGCCGTCGCCGTCGAAGTCGTCGCCTACGGCACTGCCGGGGGCGTTGGTGGAGGCCCAGCTGTCGTACAGTCGGGGCGTAACGGTGGTGAATGCGAAATCATCCAAACCGCTGGCGTAGGGGGAGCCGCTGTCCGTGAAGGTAATGGTGATGGAGCCTATCGGAACTGTGGACTGTGCCGTGGAATCCCAGCCGAAGTAGATATCCCGGTGATTGCCGGAACTATCCACATCACTCAGACCTGAATAGGAAAAAGTTGCCCCCGTGATTGCCGTTCCGGCGGAGTCCCTGAAGGTCACAATCCCGGACTTGCCCGTATAGACGTGGGACAAGGTAAAGCCGGCGGCCCCAATGGATTGGTTACCGGTGAAGGCGGTTCCGTCCCATGTGCCGAAGGTGATGGTGAGCGTGGAGGTGCCCGCTGCCGAATTCCTCTGTGTGAGATGGGAGCTTCCCGAGGTTGCGAACAATATGTTATTCCCCTCAGCTCCCGCAGAGTTGGTGTTGAAAGCACCGGTGAACTGGAACTGCATATCTGGCAATGTGCTGTCGATGAACCTGACCATATTGTCACCCGTGGTGGAGGCGGTGAAGTAAGTGAAATCCTGTAACACACGCAGATCACTTCGTGCCTCAAGCGTTTCCTGGGGTGTTCCGAAAGATTGATCGACGGTTTCGCTGCCCGGAGGGTCGATGATATCGCCTGGGCCGGCGACAATGGCCGGATCCTCAATCACCCCGGGAGGTGGAGGAGGCGGAGCCACAGGCGGGGCGTACCAGCGGACGTAATCCACCTCCATGGAATCAGGCAGCACTGCGTTCGCGATATTTCCTGCCCATGACTCGACCTCCAAGCTCAGAATGGCATACTGGGTCCTGTGGGAAAGGGCAGTGGACGTCCGCCATGTTTCGATGCCATCGGTGTAGAAAACATATTCATTGGGTGTCCACAACACTGCGAAGGTATGGAATCCATCCTTCAATCCCGCGATGGTCGCCGATTTGGCGGCGGATTTGTGGTCGGTGCCGTAGCCGTCCCAATGCAGGGTGTTCTGCAGTCCATCGCCCCAGTTGCTGTGGTATTCCACGACATCGATCTCGGTTCCGGCAACCAGCGTGTCGCCGATGGGGTTCCCGATGGTCGGCGACTGCACCCAGAACGCGGACCAATGCCCCTCCTGATCCTGCAGCTTGATCCGGGCTTCCCAGTAACCGAATGCACGCTCGAACTTCCCCTGCGTTCCGATCATGCCGGTGTGATATTCATCTCCCACCTTGCTGGTGGTGATCTTCAATGTGCCCTCTCCGGTCAGGGTGACGGCCTCGACCACATTGACCGCATCCCTGCGCGGCCCGAGGCTCCGGTGGCTCCATTTTGTTTCGTCCAGTGTCAGCCCGTCGAAATTGTCCTCCCATTCCAGGGTGTAGCCCGCGGGAGGGGCGGCCGATGAGGGCAATGCGGCGAAAAACAATAGGATCAGGAATGCGATGCTTTGTTTCATGGGCACCTTTCAGTGATGAGCGTGTATGCAATGATCTGATCAGTAATCACTTTCGGGCCTCCGGGACGTTGGCCCGGATTATGGGGCTGGATGTCCGCATTCACCAAGGTGAAGCTGGTCACATCCGCCGAAAGTCTGGCAGGGTTTAGGCCGGATATCTTCAATGTGCGGGTATTCGAGTCCTGCACACAAAAAGCACTCTCCAGCATTTCGAGGGTATTCGCGGAATTCCAATCGCCAGCACTCAAACCAGCACTGATGCTCCAGTCAATGGTGGTCGCTGCGCCAGCGGAGCCCAAAAGGTCTGTGCCAGATTTGGCCGTTCCGGCTTGATTCCATGGCTCACCAGCCCCCCCGGCGGGGCCGACAAGGTCGATTTTAATCGCGCCGAAATTGACATGCACCCAATTATCGGCGCTTGCGATGGACGCGACCGCCATTGCGGCGGTGATGACCAGTGTTTTTATTATATGTGCTCTCATTTGCGACCTTCCTGTCTAATCACAATATAATGGCACATAACGACACCGCACGCAACGAGCACATAACAAGCATATATGATGACCTATACGCGCATGCCTTATAACGCTGGTACCGGCAAATGCTTTATGAATGGGCATTTGAATCGTCATCCGATCTAACTGAAGTTACAGACTGGTCCCGACCTGGGGGTGCCCAGATGATGCAGGGTGAAACTTGGGGACTGTGTGTGAGTGCGTGGGTATGGGAGTGTGTGAGGGGGGAACGCTGTTCGTATTTCCCCACATACTCACATACTCACACACCCACACACTCTTTTGAAGTTACAACCTAGGACGCGCTCTCTTTGTTATCTCCTTTTATCGAGGTTCACTTAATTGTCAACGGAATCTGAAAACGGATCCAGACTCATGCGTCACATTTACGGTATCGCTTCCGGGGGCATGGTCAACGGCTGTGGCGGTGATGGTTACGGTCTCGGTGCCGTCGAGAATACTGTCCAGCACTCCGGTGATGGTCACAACTACACTGTTAAAGCCGTTCGGAATGGTTGCGGTCGCCGGCACCGTGGCTTCGCCGGGATCGTTGGAGCTGAGGTTGACCGTAAGATCACCCAGCGTCCCGATGCGCGAGATGGTGGCCGTGGTCGACCCCCTCTCGGAAATGGAGGCGGCCAGAATCGACACTGTCAGGTGCGGCAAGGTAACCGTGATCTCGACCTGGTCACTGGATTGACCCAGTCCATCATCCGCAGTCAAGCGGAGCGTATACACACCCACCTCATAGAAGGTTGCTGTGGTGTCGACAGCAGACGCATCACCAAAGTCAACAGGAGAGACTGGTCCCCCAATCTTTGTCCAGACTTGCGTCACGGAATCTCCACTCAGATCGCTGACGGTCGCATCAAGCGTCGCCACCGCGAGACCCACACTAACCGGAGCCTCATTCGTATAGGGATGCCCCACGGGTAAATTGGCATGGAGCCCCCATTTGTGGGCCAGGTAGCCTTCCAGTTTCTGGCGATCACTATCTGATAGCGCGTCGCTGACCACAATCAGTTCGGCAATCTTGCCATTCCAGAAAGCATCACCACTACCGATCTTCCAGTCATTGCGTGAG
>CAZOXS010000215.1:0-9667 GCA_964583785.1 uncultured Victivallales bacterium | reverse complement strand
CCTCTGCTGCATCGGAAAAGCCGGTTCAGAACGCCGGGAAGGGCGATGTGTGCTCAAAAATGGTGATTCCAGCCCATCAGGCGGCCAAAAACCCACACGCGCACAGCATCCGCCATTTTCCCTTGCAGAACCCCTCGTGGTGCCCGGCTTCAAGCGGGCACCACGAGGGGTTCTGCAAGTGCCTCTGCATTGGATTGGCCACAAAAAAAATCACAAAAGGCACGCAAAAGCGCTTCCCGCCCCAAAGTAGCGGGAGCATCCTTGCTCCCCAGAGTTCCGGGAGCTTCCAGCACCCGATTCCGTCCATAGCCTAGCATCCGCGCGTGCCGTTGGCTTATACCGCCAGTATTTTCGCGAATGTGGTTAGCGCCAGGACACGCGCACGGTGTTCGGCGACTTCATAATCACGTTTCCCCATGTGTACCTGGTAAAACAACGGGATATGGCTGCGAGCTGCAAAGTAGGCAATATTTCGGCTCAGGGCTTGCTCTCCGCTTTTGCATTCCACGGCAAACAGAGGCTTCTTGTTCCTGAGCACAACAAAATCAATTTCCCGTTTCTGTGCATCCCTGATAAAGCGCAACTCCATGCTGTCGCCCTCCCAGTCCTCCTGTTGATGGCAGTATTTAAGCAGGTTCGAGGCAACAAGATTTTCAAACCGCGCGGCCTCATCCTCGCAGAGCGACCAATCCCACATATAAAGCTTCTTTTCCTTTCTTGCGGCGCGTAGCTTGGGAAGGCCATAAGACTGTAAGCGAAAACAGAAATAAAGATTTTCAAGAATGGAGATCCAGCGATCAGCCGTTTCAAAGGCGACCGCCAGGTCTTCACGGAGATTGTTGATCGACAATACCGAGCCGACGCGATCTGGCAGGATACTGGCCAGAAGGTCGATCTGTCCGATTTCCTTGACCTGCTCAAGCGTTGCCAGGTCATCCCTTACCACCCGCGCTTGCCGCTCCTTTTGCCAACGCTTCCAATGTCGCGAATCGCCACGCAGGTGCGGCTCCGGGAACCCGCCGAATTTGAGCAGATGTGCCAGATCCGCTTGTGTTGGCGATGGGTTGATTTCGTAAAGCGACAATGGGTGCAGGCGATGATAGTGATAGCGGCCTTGAAGCGAATCGCCACCTCGGCGATAATGATCCAGTTTTGCGGAACCAGTAACAAGAAATTGCTTCGTCGACTTGTTCAAGTCGTAAAACCCTTTGACTAGATTCCGCCACTGCTTGTACTTGTGAATTTCATCAAGGATTATCAGCGATTCATCCGGCGGCAGCTCTCCACGCAACAATGCCTTACGTGTCGGCACGTCATCCCAATTCAGATAGGCAGGATGCTTTTCGTTCCCGTTCTCGAGTAGCGAAAGGGCCAGCGTTGTTTTGCCAACCTGCCGAGGCCCCCCAAGGAATACCATCTTTTCCTTCAGGTCGGCTTTGATGGCCGTTGTCAGATACCGATTCATATAAGCCCTTATGCATAAATTAGCTTTAACTCGAATATATACACGAATATATTAGCGCCAACTCTAATTTACTCAAGCCCTAACAGCGATAGCTAGCTCACCAAGGTAGCGGGAGCATCCAGCTCCCGATTCCAACACGAATACAGCCAACGGCTAAAGCCTCGCGCTAACCAGCAGCAGAGGCACTTGCAGAACCCCTCGTGGTGCCCGCTTGAAGCCGGGAACCACGAGGGGTTCTGCAAGTGCCTCCATAAGCAACCAAATCTTCAAAAAGGCCTGATTTTATTGGTGGGCGATACAGAACTCGAATCTGTGACCTCCTGCGTGTGAAGCAGGCGCTCTAACCAACTGAGCTAATCGCCCGTGCGTAAGCAACGGATACGCGTGCTGTTTCCAACAGCGTGGTTGGGACTATAACGGCACAAAACGCCGTCTGTCAACTTCAAAACCAGATCATTCCACAATCTTCGGCACGGCGAACAGCCCGTTGGCCTCGCTGGGGGCGTTGGCCATCACCCGGTCGTGGTCCAGCCCGGGCCGCGCAACATCCTCGCGCAGGATGTTCGTCACCGCCACCGCGTGCGAGGTGGGCTCCACCCCGCTGACGTCGAGCGAGTCGATCTGCTTGACGTAGCCGACGACATGCTCTATCTGCGGCTGGAAGGTTGCCACTTCCTCGTCCGTCAAATGCAGCCGCGCCAGGTGCGCAACGTAGCCGACATCCAGTTCCCTGCCCTTTTGTTCCTGTTGCATAATCCGTATTCCCCGAAACGTTATAAATGTGATAGCGGCATCCTAGCCTTAAACGCGCGCCCTGTAAAGCCGCGACTGACGCAACAGCAGCAGGAAGGCCACGAAGAGCACGACCGGGGGCCAGAGACGGCTGGCGGCCGAGGCGACGCCCCCGCGCACGACGCGGAATTCGACGCTGAGACCGGCATCGGGATCCACCAGCAGCTTGCGGGTGAACCGCAGCGCACGCCCATGCTCCGGCATGGCCACCCGGATCGCGCTGATCGCCGCCTTGGCTGCATCCTGCTGCCCGACCATGCGATCGGCCACGATGTCCAGCGCGCTGTTGTCACGGACGGATAGCGACTGCTCGATCTTCTCGAACTGCTCGGTGGAAAACTGGCCATCCGCCATATTGACCTGCACTTCTTCGGCCGCCGGCGCGATATTCTGGGCACTGCGCAGCGACTGGCGCCGGTTGTAGAGACCGACCTTGACCTGCTGCATCTGCAGATTGCGGAACTGCACGCGGGCATCCTCGTTCAGGTCGGCCTCGCCCTGCGAGTAATTCATTGCCGACCGCAGCACATCACGCGCTTCCTTCTGCTTGCCGGCACGCTGCAGTTCGGCCCCCTGATCGAGCAGGCGCCCGGCCTGCTCGAGGGTCTCCTCGCGCCGGGTGCGGTTGCCTTCGAGATAGCGACGCACGTCGAAACGATAGGCACGCGCCCCCTCATCCGCCAATTCCATGCTGCCGCCGAACCCGGCGTAGCGTACGCCGTCGGGCGCATACATCACCCACTCGATATCGCGCAGCGGCAGCCCCTCGAACCGCGGAGCCTCGTAGCGCCGCTGCCCGCGCCAGTCGCTCGCGACCGGGGCACCGGCGTACATGAACTCAACGTCGATGCCGTGGGCGCCATCCTCGACATCCAGCGGGATGCAATAGAGGGCCCCATCGCGCGAGACAGGGGCATCCTGCCCGTTGACCAGTGCCGTCCATACGGGGTCGGCCATTTCCGGCAGTTTGACCTTGAGCAGCCGCAACCGCCCGGCGTTCATGCGCAGGACCACCCGCATCAACTGCCGGCCATCAGGTGACAGGACGGAGGTAATGTGTGTCTGCTCGATCCCGGCCGCCAGGACATCGGCGGCATCGTGCCGCACCACGGAGAGCGGCAGCACGAAGACCGGATCGAGCACCTCGTAGCATTTGACGGCCGATGAAAGATCCCCCGCCCCGAACTCGGCTGGAATATGGCGAGGATCCATCACCCGCAACCCGTCCGGACGATCCGCGTCACCAACCTGCACCCGTCCGGCCCCCGTGACCACCAGGAACCCGCGCGCCGCTTCCGTATCCAGGGTCATCAGCGGGCGGATCTCGGCACGCTGACCGGTCCGCTGCCAGCGGTGCTGGAAGGTCGCCAGAAGCTGGTAGGCGTTATCCACCTTGTTGTGCAGATCCACCTGCCAGATCCCTTTTTCGCGATCAATCGCCTGCACACGGGCAATGCCGGCACCGTTGACCGTCAGGGTCGCTTCGGGATCCGGGGATTGCAGCAGGAACGTCTTCACCCCGGCATTCTCGATCCGGTAGCGCACATAGGCCTTGATCTGCATCAGGCCGTCCGCCAGCTCCACCACCTGCAGGATCTGCGGCTTGACCACCGGGTCGAGCTTGTCGGCCCGCAGCACAATGCTCCAGTCTGGGCGGTGGATATCGAAGACCAGCACGCCAGCCTGGCGGATACCGGCCTCACTGGCCTTCTTCATATCCACGCCAACCTGATGATCGACCATCATCCGGATCCCGCGCTCGCCCGCCAGGGTCAGGCGTCCGCGATGCGTGCGTGCACCGGTCACCTTGATCCGCGGCACCCGCATCTGAGACTCGAACCCGCCAGTACCGATACGCGCCATGACCAGATTGATCTCCGTCTGGCCCAGCACCGGCCGATTGAAATGCACCACCACCCGGTTCCAGGCTTCCTCCCCGGCAACCGCCGCGTTTGTCGCCGTGCCGGCATCATCCCAGTGACTGACATCACTACCCGTCAACGCTTCAATCTCGAATCCGGCCGGCATCTCGAACGCCACCGAAAAGACCGCGGCCTTGGCCACATCCAGTTGCAGGCGCGTAGCCAGCGCGATGCGTTCATCGGCCACGGTCAGCGCCCCGTTTTCCTCGACCCGCAGTTCAGGCATGACCGGTTCAGCCGCGATATGCGCAATGGCCTCTGCCGCCAAGTGATAGCGGAAGGCCCGCCGCAGGGCTGGCAAGGCCACGTTGCCGCTCTCCTTGCGACCCGCCGCCAGCACGATCGCCGAGGCGGCGAAATCCTCGACATTGATCGGCGTCAGACCATCGGCGCGGTCCACGCGGATCTGGACGGTATCCGGCGCAGCCAGCGCCAACGAACCGCGCTGCCGGGCGGCGCCGATGACCTCCAGCGCCCCGAGACGCGCCGCATAGGGCAGCCCCTCGCACGCCACCTGCGTGCGGACATGCAGGGTCAGCTCGCCGGTGAGCGGGCGCTCGAAAATGGTCTCCAGCATCCGGCTTGCAGGATCGAAGCTCCAGGTCGCCACGCCGGCTGTCTCCACGGCGGTCACGGTCATCCCCTCCGGCACGCGGATCTTCATCTCGCGCACTTCCCCCTGGGCAATGCGGCATTGGATCTGGTGGCTGACATCCACCACGCCTGCATACAGCGCCGCAAAGGCGTTGACCTCACTGTAGAAGACCGTCTTTTCAAGCTGGGTACGGCGCACACGCGGACGCCACGCAAAGGCAATGCGCTCGGCGGCACCGAATACCGCCTCGACCTCGGTCGATTCCGCCTGCTCGCGCAGATCCAGCAGCACGGCCTCATCGCACTGCACATCAAGCCCGGTTTCGGGAATCCGCAGGATCACGCGGTTGCGCAGGCTTTGCGGCAGCGTGAGTGCCAGCCGCCGGAAGCCCTGCTGCTCGACAACCGGGGACTGGACGGTAAAGGTCACCTCATGCCTGCCCGGACGATTGATGTCCAGGCGGTATCCCTCCGCCGTCGTCACCAGCACCATCGCCTCGGGATCAAACCGGTAGCCCTTGAGCACATGCCCCGCCGGGGCAATGATCATCGAGGCCGGTTCATCCGTCCGGAAGATCAGCGTGGTGCGGATCTCGGCACTCCCCTCAATACCGACACCTGTCGCGGGGCCATCGATTTCGAGCCGGACATCATCCATCACGGGGGCCATGCGGGCGGGGGCCACCTCATCCGCGATGAGTGGCAGGCCGCAAGCGGTCACACCAGCGAGGAAAAGCACGCAAAGCCGCGGCAACGTGATTCGGCCCTGGCTTACGGGTTCACCCTCATCCAGCGGCGCGAAGGGGTCCGAATCGTCATCATCCGTGACATCGACAGTCGGCTCGCGAGATTCAGCCTTTCTCGCGGCCGCCATCCGGCGCCGCCGGACAAGACCGGCACCATACCGCCATACCGCCCTGATCGTACGCCCGACCCAAGTCAGGATAGCCCTGATCGTACGCCCGCCCCAGGCCAGGACGGCCCAGCACGGACGCCATCCACCACCGAAGACAAACAAGCCCACCAGCAACAGCAGCAGGGCCACCGCCAGCACACTGCGTCCCAAGGCGGCCTGCGACAACCCCGCTGCCAGAATGGTCATCCCCAGAGCCGCCGAAACCAGGCCTCGCCGCCGCACCCCGTAGACAAGCAGCACCATCCCGACCAACACCCCGACCAACAGAACGCGCGCCTGACTGCGGCTTCCCATCCATGCCGGCACGATCTGCAACGCCAATTGCGGCGGCTGACCGGTCGCGAGTTCCACCGCCCTGACGATTTCCGCCGTCTCGCCACCGCCCCACCCCTGCCGCAGGACCGCCAGCGGCGACCGGCTACCCCCCAGCAGCGCACGCACCAGCGCAAAGGTCTTACCCGCCACCGCTGGCAACCCGCCACGTCCCGTGTCGGTCAGCGTCGCCTCCGCACCGCCCACCCCGGCGATCGAGAAGCCTGCTGGAGCCGTCAAGCGCCAGCGCACAAACGCGGCATGCGTGTCGGGCATCACCGGCCCGTCCAGCCGCAGGCGGCCAACACCACTGCGCCAGAATCCGGGCTCGCCATGCGTCAGTGCGTAGACCACCTCGACCTGAAGTGCCGTGTTCGGATCGCGTTGCCGACCCACCGGTACCAGGATCACATCGCCATCGCGCTGCGAGAGCGCATCTTGCTTCTTTCCCTGTTCATCCACCATGCGGATCGACCATAGCGCGGCCGACGCGGGCAGGCGGATACGAAGATGCTGGCGCGAGGCGTTCTTAAGATAGTAGTTGACCGTTGTCACCGACTCCCCATCGCGCGTCAACTGCGTGTCCAGCTCAACATAATCGGCAATCTGCCCCAGCAGCGGCTCCGACGGGTAACGGTGTATCCGCACCACCGCCGGATGCGGAGCGTGCGTATACTTGAAGGCGGCTAGGACCGGGTCGGACACCAGTGCCGCATACTCCGGCGGGATCTCGGCCCGGTCGATCGCGAACATGGACGCCGGCAGCGGCTGCGCCTCGGTTACACTCAAACTGGCCGAACTGGCGATGACCACGTAGCCAACCTCGCTTTCCGTCTCGAGCGTTTCAATCCCGGCGACCGCCATCTCGGCATTCTCGCCCGTATAGGCGCGGTCATAAGTCACCAGCAGGGTATAGTCACCCAGAATGCGCGACTGCAACCGCACCGTGCAGATATCCCCCTCGCGCGTCCACCCCTCGATATCGGCCCCCGCAATCTCGACGCGTTCAATCTCCGGCGGCACACGCAGGCGGAGCGCCTGCAGGGGCGCCACGCTGACGTGGTAGGTGATCGCCGCGCTGCAGTACAGCACGCCTTCGCTCAGGGAGACCAGATGGAACACCTCCGAATGCACAGCGGCATCGGCGCGTTCAACCGCGAAGGAGGCATTCCAGCCCGGCTCGCGGAAGCGGAACGCCTGCTGGGCATCGGCAACCCGCATCGGGGCTGAGCCGGTATGCACTTCGCGCAGTCCCTCCACCACCTGCGTTTTCAGCCGCAGGCCCTTCTCGGCCGCCACCACCAGATAGCCTCGTTCCGCGCGGGCACCTTGCAAACGGAATTCAGGCGCGTCGAACCCCGTCGAATCGATGGCCAGCGCCCGCTCCATCTGGATCTCGACCAGTGCCGTTCCGAGCACGGCCTTGCGGAAGGGCACATAGACCAGGCGGCGACCGTCCTTCTCGCGGGTGTCGGTGTCCGCCGACGAGACATCGCGACCACTGACGCCGGTCACGGTCCAGGCGGCATTGGTGCCGATATCAATCCACAGCTCGCGCAGCGGCGCGTCGCGCACATCCAGCTCCACCGAGGCGTGCAGCGAGAGCATGCGGTCGGCCAGCGAGAGCGTCAGGCGGCTATCGGCACTGAACGAGGTGACGATCTCATCCGCCTTGAGGTCCAGCCCGTAGGGCATACCCGAGAACTGGTAGGCAGAAACGCTGCGCGGGGGCTGGATACGCGGCTCGGACCCGTGGGCAACCGCGGGGAAGGCGCCCGTATCGATCTGCGTCAGGCCGGCGGTCTTGCCAACCTGGAAGCGAATCGCACTGTCGGTCCCGATCATCAGGAAGCCGCTGGTCCGTAGCACCCGCTCGGGCGTCAGCGCCGGCAACGTGAAGGAGCAGGGAAAGACCGGCAGCGACATCTCGCCTTCCACCCGCAGGCGGTAAGGCTCTGTCTGCGGGCGGCTCAGCGTGACCTGCAGCATGTTCTGCTCACGATCGATGCGCCAATCCTGGATGCCCTCGCCATGCACCTGGGTGATGTTGATGTCCGGCAGGCGAAAAGCCAACTCGCTCAACGCGCCCTGGATCACGCGGTAGGTGAAAACCGTGTCCAGACGCAAGGCCCCCACGCTGGCGGTCACGACGGTCGAGGCCTCGCAGGTGGCCACCAGATCGGCCTCGAGCCGACGCACTTCCGGCTTCCAGCGCACGGCAAAGCGGTCGGCAATCCCGAGAAAGCCCTCGACACGGGTCAGCGTATTCGTACTGTCATCCTCTGCCGGCACCTGGCGGCGCGCGACATCGAGTGCGCCTGGAAAACTCACATCCAAGTCATTGCGGTCACAAAGCACCGCGACGCGGCGGACCCCGGCCTCGGGGATCGCGAATACCGTCTGGCACCATTCGCCATCCTTTTCAGGGCGCGCGGCAAAGCGCAGCACCAGCGCATGCCGCCCCTTGCTGAACCAGCCGCTGGAGGCAGGCAGACGCACCTGGAGGCGGTCATCCTCACGCAGCAGTTCCGCCCCGCGCGGCAGCGTGCTGTCGAGATAGCCGGTATCGCCGGTCACCAGCGTCAGCACAGACCCGCCTTCACTGACCGCCGCATCCAGCCGCAGCGTGAAGACGATGTTCTCGCCCTGGATCGCCCCCTCCAGAGCGACGTTCGAGACCTCCACCGGGGCCGCCTGCACCGCCCACGGCAACATCACCAACGCCACCACCATCGCCAGCCATTTTGTCTTCATCGCGTTTCTCCTGTTTTGTTCAACCCGCACCATTCAACGCAAAAACCGCGACACACGGGTCAGCCTTTTTCAAGATTCCTGTAAGAAGTTTGTCTTGCCATTCTTTTGGCACCAGACCGCACACGGCAACACGCTGATCGGTCCGATCGGTCGGATCGGTCGGATCAGACTGATCGTCTTTTTCTGCTTTCTAAATTTCTGTTTTCTGCTTTTCCCCCGCCCCCTACCGCGCCAGCCCCCCGGCTGTTTCCACCATCTGCACCAGCTCGCGAATGCGGGCGTCGAGGTGCAGTTCCAGCGCCACCGGACGCAGGACCGCCGCCACGTCATCAAAGGCGACACCCTGCACGAATGGGCTGCCGCGCAGGATCTCCGCGAACGCCGCCACCCCGGCCGCCAGCCGGAAGCGCGGACTGGCGGCATCGAACGCGCGCTGGATGTCGCGCTCGTAGATGCGCTGTTCGATCTCCTCGATCCTGCCGTTGTCCACCCGGCGGTAGCGCACCCGGGCGACCGCCAGCCAGTCGTCATTCGCCTCACGCGCCGGCATCTGCTGCGCTTGCGCCGGATACGCCACGGCAAGATCGGCGAGCGACAGCTCGTAGAGCGCGGTCACCGACTGGCCCGACCCCACCTCGCCCGCATCGACCGTGTCGTCACGGAACTGCTCCTTCGTGAGCTGGCGCTGCTCGTAGCCGAGCTGCCGGTACTGGTTCACCCGCTTCGGGTTGAACTCGATCTGGATCTTCACGTCCTCGGCAATCGTGTTGAGCGTGGCCGAGAGATCGTCGACGAACACGCGCCGGGCCTCGGCCTCCGAATCAATGAAGGCATAGGCCCCGTTGCCCTTCGATGCAAGCTCCTTGAGCATGGCGTCGTCGTAGATACCCATCCCGAAACCGAACACCGAAA
>CAZOXS010000214.1:0-3090 GCA_964583785.1 uncultured Victivallales bacterium | reverse complement strand
CACCAGGGCATATGCCTCGAACGGGGAAACCTCCGCGATCAGCGACTCCTCACCACCGACCAGCTCCAGAATACGGGTCTTGGTTTCCGGATCGTCCGTAAGCGGGACGGCCGTCTTCCAGAGTTCATCAAAGTACTTTTTGGAGTCCTCGCCGCCGAAATCCAGAAGCTGGACATTCAGTTCCTTCTGCTCCAACAGGCCGGGACGGGTCATATTGCTGCTGCCGGTGATCCAGCAATACTTCTGCCCCAGCGTATCGGCGAAATGCTTCTTCAGGGAGAAGTGGTAAAGCTTGGCATGATTCGGCTCGCGCGTCTTACGGATCTCCACCTGTCCCGACCTAACCAGTTCGATAAAGAGTGTTACCCGCTCGTAATACTGACGGGTATCGATCTCTTTTCCTCGCATCACCGAGCGCAGCCCTTTGAGGAAATCCTGCTGCCGGTCTTCATCCGTAACGTGGGGACCTTCGGCACCCGCGTATTCCACGATCTTGCCGGCATGATCCTCCGCCTCCAGGCCAACCAGAATCTTCAGCTTGAAATCCTTATTCTTTGTCAGACCGCCATGCAGGGCGCTCACGCCCCAGAAATAGAAGAAGCCCACCAGCACCCGCAGCTCGTCGCTCTCGGCAACCAGGTGATCCAGCCGAGTCAGCAGACTGGACTCCTGGTCAATGTTTGTAATCAGCATGGTTTATTCCTCAACTCCGAAAGCATCTTGAAAATTTCCCGGTAACACTTATCGAATGAATCAACCCGTCGGGCAGCCTGCATATCGAAAGCAGCCGTCAATGCCGCCTGATCTGTTGTTTCGGAGTAGCGAACCCCAGTGGGCATCTGCCTAGAAAGCCATTCCTTGGCCCCTCGTATACTTTCCGGGTCAGCAGGGCTTGACAGCGTATCTGGCAATGATCGCTTGCTTTTGAGCGATTCCGCCGCCGCAATAAACCATGCTTCATATTCCCGTTTTGCCAGCACCACTGAAATCGGTATATCCCCGCGAATTTGCAGGGCACGCTCCAGCAGCGCCGGTCCGGCCGCTGCCGGGCAATCATCATCGCAATCAATCAGAATGAGAATGCCGCCCGACCCCCGCAGCTTCAAGGCCGCCAGTTGGATCGTCCGATCAAGTTCGTCTGGTTTCTGCAGTTTTGCTGCAGGTACGCGTAACGGCTTCAACACTTCAGGCACCAGCCCCGGATCAATATCCAGGGCAATCCGGCGGATCAGCAGCGGCACTGCGTCGCACTCGCCGTGGCCTTCGACGATTGGGATAATCCGGACAGGTCTCATGCTTTATGCTCCAGAAAAGAGTTCCAACTGGCTCGCAGGAGTCTGGTTAAGGAACACTTCATCCGGTTCCACCTGGTCCAGACGAAGCAGCTCCCCTGCGGTATACAGTTTCTCACGGATCGCTTGTTTCCCAGCCTCGTCAAGAGGTCCGATCCGAGTTTCCCCGCCTCTGCTGATCACCGCCATGATGTTGTCGGCAGCAATTTCCTTGTCATCCAGCAAGTCGGGACTATGGCTGGTTACGATCACCTGCGTTTTCTCGGCGGCCATACGAATGCCATCTCGCAAGACGGCAGCCGCACCCGGGTGAACGGCGGTTTCGGGTTCCTCGATCCCGACAAGAGGAACGCCCGCGCCGTCCTCGCGTGAGGACTGGAACAAAGCCGTCAATACCCCCAGTGCCCGCAACGTACCGTCTGACATATTCTCAGCCAGGAAGCGCCATGGATCCCTATTCGTGCCAACCAACTGCCGAAATTCTAATGTCTCCTTTTTACCGACATGCTTCACGTCAATGTTCGTGATGCCAGGTACCACTTTCGAAAGCAACTCGACAATCCTTTCAATATCACCGTCACGCTCAAGCATGCCCAACACACTGGCGAGGTTGCTCCCGTCGCGTTTCAAGACCTCGCCGGGGTCAGGTGGCTGCGGTTCGCGGATCTCGTCCGGATTCAGATTGTAGAAGCCCATGTGCGACAACGCCTCATAGATTGGACGAAACGGCGGTAAACCGGCAGCCGCCACAAGATAAAGACGGTCATCCGAGGCAGGAGGCGAAACCGTAGAGCTGGATTGTTTGACCTCCCCGCTCTCCACCCTGTAATAATGCTCTTGGACATCCGTCGTAAACACGCGGCATTCCTCACGCTGGATCTCGAAACCACCCTTCTTTTGCGACCCCACCCGAAACGCATAAATGCCGTTCATTCCGTCCGCCAGCTCCCACTCAAGGCGAATGCCGAAATGCGTCGGGTGACCCGATGAACGGCGCCGAACCTCATTAATGCCGCCGCGTTCGCGCAGCGCATGCTCCAGAGAGGTATTCAACCCATCGGACACCAACCGCAAAGCATCCAGAAAATTGCTTTTCCCGGCCCCATTCTGGCCAACCAGAAAGGTCAATGGCCCCAATGGCACCGAGCACTCCTTGATGCTCTTGTAATTATTCAGAACCACACGTTTAATAAAAACTGGCGTCGTCATAAGATTTCCTTTCAGCAATAGCGTGCATCCTTGCACGTTCGCGGCAATTCTTCAATAGCAGATCGTTCGGCACATCAATCCCAGCCGGGCAGCGAGGGCGGGAGGTTGGGTTTGAGCTTGCGGGGGGCGGGCTTCTTGCTGGGGGCGGCGGGGTGCTTAGCCGCGGGCTCATCTTCTTCCGCTTCCTCATCGTCTGCGGCAGGTTTTGTTTTCCGCTTCTTGTCCGTAGCCTTCGCGGCGACGCTTCCTTCCACAATCGCGATCTCTTCCTCCGTCAGCCCGTAAAGCGCATACACCAGCCGGTCAATCTCCGCTTCCCATGCCGCAGTGTCGACATCCGGATCGGCTTTCTTGGCAGCGAGGATGCGGTCGACAACAGCTATAATAGCTAACTCATGCCGCTTTGAAAATTCAGGAAGCGGGATTGCTTGTAATTGGTTCTTTTGAATGTGCGGGAAAACTCTGTCGTCGTTTGAAAACACATTGAAAAACCAGAACTTTGGTACTTGCGAATTAAGAAGTCCAAGGAAGAAACGAAGATCAGGAACCGAGCGATCGCGTGCGAACAAATTATAGATGACATTTGTGT
>CAZOXS010000213.1:0-3422 GCA_964583785.1 uncultured Victivallales bacterium | reverse complement strand
CCGACGACGACCGGACGCCCGCGCAACGCCGGATTGTCGAGCTGCTCGACGGCGGCGAAGAAGGCATCCATGTCCACATGTAAGATCACCCGGTTCATGTCGCCCGACCTACTCCCCGCCTGCCAGCAGGCTGCGCAGACGTGTGTTGGCCTCCTCGCCGACCAGCACCACACCCTCATGGCCGGTAGCGGCCGGATCGGGTGCGCCCAGGAACACCAGTTCGAACGCCTCGCCGGGCTTGGCGAGATAGTAGTTCAGGATATCGTCGGCACTGAGCGTCGGCATCCCTAAGCGCGACACCATCGGGAACTGGATGCGACCGCGGCCATTGAGCGTGTGATAAATCATTTCCGTGCAGCACACCCGCTTAGGGCACATGAAATCAAAACGCAAATCATACGATCGGCCAAGGAAATCATGCACCATCTGCAGGTAATCCCGCCGTTCCTCGATACTGATCAAGGGGCGCAGCACCGCCACCAGGGTGACCTCCTCACCCACGACATGCCCGAGATCGTTCCAGCTGACCCCCTGCCCGACAGCCTCGATCAGGTTCTTGCCCCCCGGCGCAAGCCGCCAGCGCTGGCGGACCCGCAATGTCTGGCGCTGCAAGTCATCGCCGACATACACGATACCGTGGATGAACACGCCGGGAAAGAACAGACTGGAGAGATAGCCGGAGGTATATGTCAGCAGGATGTCGCCAGGCTGGATCAGCGTACGCATCAACTCGTGCTGCTCGCGCGTGAACGACGTGCCCTTGGCAAATGGAGATTGGGCAAACGGCCGCAACAGTTGCAGCGAGAAATGCCCCAGCGCCTTGACGCCGGACAGCCCGGCCTCGCCCGCCGCCTTGAGCGCACCGGCGGCCATACTCTTGCGGATGCGGTTCTCGAAGGCCGGGAAGACGACGCCGCGCTTGCCGAGCAGGCGTTCGATTGACGCCTCGCCGAACATGTGGTAGCGGCGAATGGCCTCGGTCAGGCCGTACATCTGCGCATCGTCCGCCTCGGCCCGCGCGATCGCGCCCCCCGGATGACTGGCCTCAAGAAAAAAATGCCAGGCGGCATCCCTGGCATCCAGGTTGGCCGGATCGAGGGCCGTCTCGAGGATCGCGTTATACGTACCCGACTCGATCTCCGCCTGCGGATAAGCCCGATTGAGGGCCGCGCGCGAGACCTCGTCGTCATGAAAGAGCAGCAGGAACTGGCTATCACCACCCGTGATCTGCATGGCAACCCGCATCCCGACAAGCTGCGCCTTCAGACGAGACTGGCGACCACGCAGAAGCGACGGTGGATCGGCATAAAAATCCGCCATCTCCCAGAGCAGCGAGCGGCAGAGCTGGAACCGGAACAGCAGATATGCGTAACGGTCAAGATCCGCCTGCGTGGCATCCTCGCGCCCGGCCCGCTGCCGGGCCATCACGGAAGCCTCCAGCAACACCGCCTGCATCTCCTCGGCAACCGCATCCAGAAACAGCAGGTCCGCCGTCATCCGGTCGGCACCCGACGCCGCCCCAGTGCGTCCATCGGCCCGGGGCGAGAAGGTATCGGACGAATCCCGCCGCAAACCACCGACCGGCCCGCCAACGCATCCCGCCAGGATCAGGCCAAGAAGCAACAGGATCGCGACTCGTTGATTCATCACGTCTCCTCTCACGGCGCCATCGCCAGCGGCCGCTCCAGCGTCTGTCCGCGGGCAAAGCCGTGACCGCTGACCAGTTCGGCCACCGAGACCTGATCGCGCATTTCCATGATGCGCACGGTGCCGACGAGCGCTCCGGGCAGGACATCCAGGATATCGCCCGTCAGCGGATCGGTAACGAGCGTCCCCTCCCCGCGTACCTGATAGACCTCACCGGTACGCAACCCGCGTTCGCGCCCTCCGTTCAGCACGATCCGGGAACCGTCCACCTCAGCAATCATCGGCATCCAGGTCTTGCGCGGCATCTTCTTCACAATCCCGTGCAGCCCCTGACGAATGGCGGAGGCCGTGGCGATCCCCAGCGGCGTCTGGAAAAACGAGCGGCCACCGAACTGGATGCCCTTGTACGATCCCTTGGCATAAGCATCACCCGCCTTGGCCTTGCCCGAGCACTGGACTGAATCGACAATCCGGCCACTTTCGATATCCACGATCGTCAGGGTCATCCCCACGCGGGCGGTATAGCCGCCGGAATCGATGAAAAGGTGACGCAGCCCCAGCCAGAACGAGCCACCGCTGGATTGCGAAAAGTCGGTGATCACACCGCGAATCAGGTAATGCGCGTTGTCCAGCCGCCCTTCCTCCACCCGACCCTCCGGGCGGAACAGGCGATGTTTCTGCCGGGCGAGCTCATCGACGACCTTGTCGAGGCTGCCGCGCTCCAGCACCACGAAGTTGCGCGAGTCAACCAGTTCGGAAACCAGCAGATCCGCCATCCCGGGGCCCAGCTTCCATTGGCCCTCGAAACTGGAGCGGTTCTCGAACGAGGCTACCGCCACACGCGGCGGCACGGCATTCGGCGGCAACGGCGGGACCCGGCCGGTCATGCACCCGCTCATGGCCGGCAGCAGCGCGGCCAGCGTTGAAATCATCAACCGTCGATCAATTCCCATGCCCTCACCTGTAACTTCAACTCACTTATCGTTGTCTTCCCCCGCGGCGGGCTTTTCCCCCTCCTCGCGACCACGCTTGAACTCGTTCAGGCTCTTGCCCAGCGAACGAGCCAGTTCCGGCAGCCGCTTGGCACCGAAAAACAGCAATATGGCCAGAAGAACAAGGATAATCTCAAACGGTCCCGGACGCATAACATTCCTTTCCCCGGCCGACACGACCGGTGCAACACTGCCCTTACTATCGACACAGCTCGCGATAAATGCAAGCCCGCGATTGCCGCCCGGTCAGACGCGGGCGCTTTTGACCAACATCAGGTCGAGCAGGGAATCGGGGGCGAACCGCCGCAAGAACGCGCCGAGATAGGCGGGCACCGTCACACAATAGCGCGATCGCGGCCGCGCGGACTCCAGGGCATGCGCGATCTTGACCGCCACCGCCTCCGGCGGCTTCGTGAACAGATCCTTGCGCTGCCCCGCCTTGGCCTTGGCCATGCGCCGCTGGTAACGCGTCTCGAACCGCCCGCCGTGCATATCGATGGCTTCAATCGAATGATCGGCTGATTTGGTGCGGAACTCCGAAAAGATCGGTCCCGGTTCAATCAGGGAGACGGCAATCCCCTCGGCCCGCAGTTCGATCCGCATGGCATCCGAAAACGCCTCCAGCGCGTATTTCGAGGCGCAGTAGCAACCGACCATCGGCGCGGTCACGCGGCCGTATACCGAGCTGATGTTAACGATGCGCCCCCGGCCCAGCCCGCGGAAATGCGGGATCAGCCGGTTGGTCAGATCCAGCACCCCGAAGGTGTTGACCTCGAACTGGCG
>CAZOXS010000212.1:0-3545 GCA_964583785.1 uncultured Victivallales bacterium | reverse complement strand
CTGGAGGTGTTCGTGCGGGCGGGGATGACCAAGGTGGGGGAATGCGTGAAGACGGGCAACGGGATTGTCGGTGCGAGCTTCCGCGAGATTCCGGCCGGTGCGGTGGGTGCCGTGCGCAGTCTTTTACGCGGCTTGCGCGAGCGCGGTCTGGGCGGGGACATGGCGATCGGCGAGCCGAGTCAGCCGTTGCTGGATATTCCGGTGACCGAGGGGCGCGCCGGCCTGATCCTGATCGGCGGGCTCAATCCGCTGGCGGTGCTCCAGGAGCAGGGCATTCCGCAGACGACGCGTTCATTGAGCGGGCTTTGCGACATCGGGGCATACATGGGGGCGGAAGAGGCTGCGTTCCTGGGGCGGCGCCGCTATCCGTATGTGGACTAGAGCACCGGCGCGAGCAGGCTGCAGGCGTTCTCGACCAGTCGGTGCCATCGCGGGCGGCTGGTCCAGCCGACGAGGGTGACTTCCTCGCTCAGGGCGATATCCTCGAGGATCACCTGTTTGAGTTTGCCGGCAAAGGCCTCGTCGTAGAGGATCATGCTGGTCTCGTAATTGAGCCGCAGGCTGCGCACGTCCCAGTTCGCGGTGCCGACAATCGCGGTGCGCCCGTCGATCAGGATGGCCTTGGCATGCATGAAGGGCGGCTGGCGATGGAAGATCCGCACCCCGGCGGCGAGCAGTTCGCTGTAGAGCGCCCGTGATGCCCAGCCGGCGTAGATGTGGTTGTTCTCGAGGGGTACCACGAGGCGTATGTCCGCCCCGCGCAGTGCCGCCGAGCGCAGGGCGCGCAGGATATCGGGCGGCGGCACGAAATACGGGGTTACGATCAGGACCTGCTGCCGAGCCTGGACGATGGCCATGAAGAACAGATCGGCAGTGGTTTGCAGGTACGAGGTGGGACCGCTGTTGATGACCCGCGCCGAAATGCCGCCTTCGTGGGTGATGGAGGGGAAGCAGCGCTCCTGCAGCAGGGCTGCCGGATCCTCGCCGCTGATGAAGAACCAGTCCTGCAGGAAGGCATACTGCAGTTGCTGGACCACGGGACCACCGGCGCGGAAATGGTAGTCGCGGATGGGTAGTTTGCCTTTGCGGGTGGTGTTCTCGCGGCTGATGTTGATCCCGCCAAAGCAGGCATGGCGTCCGTCGGTGACCAGAACCTTGCGATGGTTGCGCAGGTTGAGCTGGAAGTGGCGCTTGAGCAGGTTTACCTGGGTCCAGCCGCAGATGCGCATGTTCGGGACGCGTCGGTAACGCCTGAAAAAACCGGTGAAGATCGCCTGTGTGGACCCGAACCGGTCATAGAGCACTCGCACCGTGACGCCGGCGCGTGCCTTGGCGGCCAGGTGATCGAAAATGGCGAGGGAGGTCCGGTCGTTGTGGATGATGAAGCTCTGGAGATGGATGTGGTGCTGTGCGTTGTCGATTAGCTCCAGCATGGCGGGAAACGCCTCGTCGCCGGTAATCAGCAGGTCCACGCGGTTGCCGGCCAGCAGGGGATAGTCGGGCACGAGCGTGTCGATTGCGCGGTTGAGTTCGGCATCGAGGCTGGAGGCCAGGTCGGCCTTAATGCTGTCCGCATGCACGGAATGCCAATAGGCCAATGGCAGAGCATCTCCGCGGGCCAGCCTGGCTTCGCGGAAGCGCGCGTTCTGCAGGCTCTTCAGCGTGCCGCGCGGGGTCAGGCGGTCGATACCGAAGGTGATGTACAGCAGCGGTCCCAGCACGGGCAGCGACCAGGCCAGGAAAATCCAGAGCAGCGTGGCGGCTGCCTCCTCGCGCCGGTGCTGCAGGCAATGCAGGCAGACCAGGAAAAAGGCCAGCAGGTGCAGCAACGATCCCGCCGCCAGCCAGGGGATCTGCATATCGAGGGGAGTGGTCATGAGGCGGCGAACCAGGCGTTGTGGATGAGGGCAAGAATGTGCTCGCGGGCCTGGGCCAGGGGCATGGTCAAGGTGCAACCGGCTGCACGGGCGTGGCCGCCCCCGCCAAGTTGGCGGCATAGGTTGGCGGCATCGAATGGTTCGTTTGTGCGGAAACTGGCTTTGGTCTCGCGCGGGTTGTCGCCTATGAGCTCGTAGAGGAAGACGGCCACATCGGTTCCGCTGACACGCCGGGGGATGTTGACGATCTCGTCGGCATCCTCGCCTGTGCAGCCGAGCTCGGTAAAGTCCTCGCGCGCGAGCGAGACCAGCGCGAAGCGGCCGTTCTCGTGCAATTCCAGATGCGCGATCGCGCGTCCTTGCAGGCGGAGCTGTGTGACCGTAGCGCTGTTGTAGATCAAGTCGTCGATGCGGTCGGTACGGACGCCGACCTCCAGCAGGGCGGCGGCTGCCTGGAGGGTAGCGGGACGGGTGTTGCTGTAGGCGAAACGGCCGGTGTCGGTGATCAGGGCGACCCAGAGGGCCTCGGCGGCGTCGGATCCGATCGGGAAGTCGACCGTCCTGGCCAGTTCGCAGATCATCTCGCCGACGGAACTGGCGACCGGGTTGACATGGTTGATGTGGCCAAATCGCGTGTTGGTCGGGTGGTGATCGATGTTGAGCGTGCGGACGTGGGGGATCCAGTCCTGCATGGCGGAGGGTGCCCGGTCAACGGCGCCGGTGTCGAGCACGATGAGCAGGTCGTAAGTGTCGGGGGCGATCGCATCGGCGGGAATGATGATATCCTCGCGCATCAGGAACGCGTAGCGGGCGGGCACCGTGTCCATGGCGACGATCGCGGCGGCCTTGCCGGCGGCCGAGAGGATGCGGCGCAAGCCCAGGGTTGAACCGATGGCATCCCCATCGGGGCGGATATGCGTGGTGATCGCGATCCGGTCGGCGGCCTGTATGGCGGCAATGGCGTCGCTGAGGGTGTCCATGCGGCTAAAACCAGTCGTACTGCATGGCGATCCTGAACAGCCAGCCGTCAGCAAAGCCATTGCCGTCGCTGTCCAGGGATTCGGACTCGGAAACGCCACCCTCGAAGACGAAGGCCAGCTTTTCCTGCATGCGGAACTCGCATCCGGCCAGCGCCTCGACGACGGACATCCGATACGATTCGGTCGTGCGGGCCGGGCTCGAGAGGGAGGGGTCGACGAACTGCAGGCTACCGTTGAGCCGCACGTACGGGGCCACGGCCGCATAGGGTGAGGTCAGTAACTGCCGGGCGGCGAGCGTGATCGAGCCGATCTCGAACGAGTCGTCGCCATCGTACCAGGCATAGCCGCCGAGCAGGGCGACGCTGGTGACGCTGGTCAGGTGGCGCTGGACACCGAGCTTCAGGTGCAGACGGTCGAACGAGGGACCGCTCGATTGCGAGAGCCGTCCGGCGCCGATTTCGGAAGCAACGGCCCAAGTGCCACCGCTGCCCTCGACCGGGGTCACATCGGTGATGGCAAGCCCGATGTCGTCGCTGTGTTTATAGGCGGCAACATCCAGGCGCAGGGCCTCGATCGAGAGCGCCTCACGCTCGAGCCCGGTTGCCGTTAGCAGGGGAATCGAGACGAGCAGGGATGTGGCGACAAACGCATGGCGCAGATTCATACGAACTCCTTCTGTTAAACGCTG
>CAZOXS010000211.1:0-18960 GCA_964583785.1 uncultured Victivallales bacterium | reverse complement strand
TGACGGAAGGCCGCCGTTGTTTCAGAAGTCATGGACAAGATCCAGTTTTCTTGTCTTTCCTTGTCGACGTTCTGCTAAGGCGCTTGCGGCAAGCGCGGAGAGTTCGTCCTGGGAGGCTTTAAAGGATGATTCCCACTTGGTGTCCGAATCCAGTTCGGACAGGACAAAACGGGCCATCTCGTTCTGTTTTCTGGTCGGCAGTGAGGATACCCGCCGCATCGCTTTTTCGAGTAACACAGTCATGCATCCATTGAAGCCTAAACCAAGAAGCGGTTCAATCAAAATGTTCCAGCCGTTAAACCGAATTCACTCGCACCGCCTCAACTCCGCCCGCCGCCTGGCAACCAGCGGCGACACATCCGCCATCCGGTCGCACATGCCCGCCCAGGCGGCATCGTCCGGTTAAAGCCCGCCATCGGCCAACTCCCCCGCCTCCACCCGCCGCCAAGCCTCTGCCGCCACCGGCAACTGGCTGCCATGTACCGCTCGATCATCGAAAAAATCCAGCGGCAACGGTAAGGGCAGCACCTACGCTAAAAAGATTCTTTCGCGGTGTTGTTGCAAGGCCACCGCGTCCGGCGCGAACCGGTGCGGGAGAATCAGCTTTCCGCCTTCGCGATCAAGGAAGTTGATCTGCTGGAATTCGGGCGGCCGGTCTTTCTTCAATGCCGTCGACACGACCATACGGAAATCTTCGTCAAATGTGATCAAACCACGATCAAATGCGCGGTCGTACAGTGCATTCAGGCAGAGGCCATTGGTGGGATCGGCACGGCGCGATTCGTCGTCACTCCACGGAATAATGTGGCTGGCCGTCAGCAATTCCGGCACGGCCACACCGGAAACCGCACAGCGAAATTCGTAGCTGGCGAGCACGGCATTGCGAAAGAACGTTTGCAAACGGCGCGTTTTAACAGTTCGCTCCACTTCAGAGGGTCCGGTGGGCGGTACTGTTTCCGGCGGCGGGCTCGTTTCTTGCTCGGCTGCGCCGGTCATTAAAGCCTCGTAAGCCGATTCGCTTTGCTCGCTCATGTGATTCCAGTTTGCGGTGAACGCTTCCCACATTTGTTTGTCGGCTTGACTGGCTCCGCGCAGGCCCTTGATGCCGCGTGCCTGGAGCGCTGGGTCAAAAGACGCATAATTGCACAGTTTCATGGAAACACTGCTGGGCGTTCTATCCAGCTTTTCTGCAACCTGAACAAGGAGTTTGTTCTGATGGTTCAGTTTGCCGAATGGCAGCTTGCAATACAGGTTCATTGCAATCAGCAGTTCGTGTTCTGTCCAGTTTCGTGGCATATTCTAGCCCAGGGCAATCTTCAGGCTGGGATCGGTTTCGCATTGGTCGATGATATCGTTATAGGCAGCAATCAGTTTTTCGAGGGAAAGCGAACGGTCTTGGTTCTTGAAGCCGATCCACTCATAAACATTGGTGGCAAGAAACTGACTGATCTCCAAAACGTCGATGCGGTCGGCTATGTCCTCATTTACCGCGAGCGCCCGGATGCCGCCGACTCCGCTTTCGGTTGTGACCACCAGTGGACGCAAGCCTTCTTCCAGATTGCGACGGCACTTCCGCACCAGAGCCTCGGCCGGGGCCACGGTAACATGAATAGCCGTGTCCCCGACAAGAAAATCACCTTTCGCCTGCGAGGGAGCGTCGGCAGATGAAAAGCTCTTGTGCGATATACTGACAGATGGGAGTGCAATTGAAAGTTTCGCCCCGACAAGATGTTCCAGTACCGCCCCCACCACCATTGTGCCGGAGCATTCGCGCTGCCGTTCAAGCGCAGCGTCAAAGAGCTCAAGGATGATCTGGCGAAGTGATTTCGAGACATCAGCCTTTATCTTTATGGGTTTTGCGACAAAGAATTGTTTCGCACGGTCAACCCACCATGCCTCGATCTCCTTTAAATTCAGAAGGTTCTTCTCTCTAAGCATGTTGAGAAAGGGAATATAATTCTCCATGAGTCCCATGCTGCCACGACTTGTTCGTCCGCCTTCTTCGGCAAGTGTGCGCTCAATGCCGTATTCTTTTAGAATGCCTTTTATTACCGGGCCGCCAAGGCCGGAAACCTGCCCCTTCTTGTCGGTTCTAAAGTCCGCAGTGGAAAACGGAGCCTGCATTCTTGAGACAATCCGCGTAAGGGTAATCACGACAGACAAAGGGCCTTTGCCTGAAACCTTGTGTTTATCTCTGAATTCATCAAGCAGACTGCTTAAATGGTCTTTTTTCCGCATAATACATCTCTTGTATGGGTTCGTCTTCTTTGATTAGTTCTTGTATCAAGGGGTTCAGATAGTTTTCTGCGATCCAGGTTATGGCGGGAACACAAACTGCGTCTCCAAATCCGAATAATGCCTGATTAAGCGGGATCCTATCGAGATTGAAGTCATCCGCGCCCATAAGGCGGGCACATTCACGTGGTGTTAGCAGTCGGGCTTTGACTTTTCCGTAACCAGCTTGAATAAGAATCTGTTTGGCGCTGCCGCCCTTGGGTGTTCTTAGGCAGCCGGCAATGCCATCGGTTCTTAATTCAGCTCGGGAGACCCCATTTCTCACACGCCGGAAAACGGTACCGTACGACCAGGATTTCTTCTCTTTCATTCCTTGAAGCGTACCAGCGTGTTTATCGCTCATCTGGCTTGAAAGATATTCTGTGCGCTCCTTGCTCCACCATAATGGATCATTCTCGGGAACCTTCTCCAGTAGGTCAACCAACCGTAGCCTGGTCTTTTCCGGTGGATTCGGTATCTGACGCACAGACCATGAAATTTCAGGGTGATGAAAGATATAATCTGCAAGCGCCGCAGGCCGAAGCGGCCCTTCAAAAAATGACGGTGTTCTTGTGTCCTTCCAACGACCATGAACGCTGGACAGAGTACCTACAACAAAAAGCCGTACCCGGCTCTGTGGGACAAACCGGGCAGCGTCCAGAATAAAGGCATCAACAGAGTATCCAAGTCGGTTTAACGCGAGCAAAGCGGCTTGAAAATCCTTGCCGCCATGTGATGTCAGAAACCCCGCTACATTTTCGAGCAACACAATCGGCGGGCGTCTCTCTTCGAGTTCTTCCAGAATGCGGATGAACCCCCAGTAGGCAGACGAATGCTTGCCACTCAGCCCCTGTCGCATGCCAGCAAGGGAGAGATCGGTACATGGGAACGACGCTGTTGCAAGTGCCGCTGCAGGAACCTTGTTCACGTCCAGAGTATGTATGTCTTCCCGTAGAAAATGCTTCACCGGATCGTGAAAATTACCGGTATAAAGCTGCTCTTTGTCTTCAGCGATATCATTAGCAAAGACGACATTCCACCCCGCTCGCTCAAGACCGAGGCGAACCAGCCCGATTCCGGCGAAAAACTCGGCAACAGTCTTTTCGTCAAGTAATTTATTGGAAGATCTACAAAACATGGATATGTTTATACGATAGCCATGGGCAGATTGCTATCATGAAACGCGCCGTCACTATTTTTGGCATGAGCGCATTAACGGGTTTACCCGGAGAAACACATGAATACGGATTTGCGTATAGAATCGATGGGGGCGGGATACGAAGCCGGAGCTGATTGTGCGGTCTTTGATGCACCGGGCGGGCGGGCGGTTCTCGCTACGGCGGAAGGATCTGCCGGGCAAGCCGGATATCGTGATGCCGAAGTATGGGACGGTGGTCTTTGTCCACGGCTGTTTCTGGCACCGCCACAAGGGCTGCAAGGTGGCGACAATGCCGAAATCGCGCGAGGCTTTCTGGCAGGCGAAGTTCGATGCCAATGTGGCGCGGGATAAACGCAATCAGCGCGATCTGAAGAAGGCGGGCTGGCAGGTGATCGTGCGCTGGGAATGCGAGATCATGCGCGATCCGTTTACCGCCGTGGAAAAGGTGCTGAAGGCAATCCGGCCGCAGTCCCCTACCCTCGATTATAATGCGCTGCCGGATAAGCGGACGGTCCTCAAGGTGGCGGAATCGCGGTTGCAGTGGAGTTTGGAAAAAAATGTCTGAATCGGGATCCACCCTTCGCCAAAGCAGGACAAGAAGTCAAAAGTCGAGCGCAAGAGCGTTGACGTTATAAACAGAAGCCTGATCATCATCCACGGCTGTGGTGGCAGGTATCTGGAGGCAACCGCCCGCTGGACGAACCGCTGACAAAACGCCTCGTGCCGGACGGCTGCCAGTTGATCCAGACCGGGCATGACGGTGTGCCGCCGGCGCCAGGCTCCTGCCTGACGGCGGCACCCGCCTGAGCACGCTCAGAACCCGGCGCACGATTGAACCGTGACGCCTACACGATGTAGGAGGAGGAGGCGGTGGCACCACCGCGACCGGTCCAGTTGGTGTGCGAGAATTCGCCCCGCGGACGGTCGACCCGCTCGTAGGTATGCGCGCCGAAGTAGTCACGCTGCGCCTGTAGCAGGTTCGCCGGCAGCCGCGCGGTGCGATAGCCATCGTAATAGGTCAGCGCAGCACTGATTGTCGGCATGGGGATGCCGAGCTCCACCGCCGTCATGACCACGCGCCTCCAGGAAGCCTGCGCCTTGCTCATAGCCGCTTTGAAGAACGGGTCCAGCAGCAGGTTCGAGAGCTTCGGGTTGTTGTCGAAGGCCTCCTTGATCTTACCGAGGAACGCGGAGCGAATGATGCAGCCGCCGCGCCACATCAGCGCGATGCCTCCGTAGTTGAGGTTCCAGCCGTTCGTGGCCGCCGCCGCCTGCATGAGCTGGTAACCCTGCGCGTAGGAGACGATCTTGGAGGCGTAAAGCGCTTCCTCGAGATCCTTGACCAGTTGCTTGGTCTTGCCTTCGAATTTCGCCTTGGATCCCTTGAGAACCTTCGAAGCCGCCACGCGCTCATCCTTGATCGCCGACAGGCAGCGTGCGAATACCGCCTCGCCGATCAGCGTCAGCGGCATGCCCGCGTCGAGTGCCGCGATGGCGGTCCACTTGCCGGTGCCCTTCTGCCCGGCCGTGTCGAGGATCAGATCCACGGTTGCTTTGCCATCCTCGTCCTTGTAGCCGAGAATGTCGCGGGTGATCTCGATCAGGTACGAGTCGAGCTTGCCGCTGTTCCATTTGGCCATGATCTTGTGCATCTGCTCGTTGCTCATGCCGAGGCCGTCCTTCATCATCTGGTAGACCTCGCAGATCATCTGCATGTCGCCGTACTCGATCCCGTTGTGCACCATCTTGACGAAATGGCCGGCACCGTTCTCGCCGACCCACTCGCAGCAGGGTTCGCCGGTATCGGTATGCGCGGAGATTGTCTGGAAGATCTTCTTGACCGACTTCCACGCCTTCGGCGAACCGCCGGGCATGATCGAGGGACCGGTCAGCGCACCTTCCTCGCCACCGGAGACGCCGGTGCCGATATAGAGCAGCCCCTTGCTCTCGCAATAGGCCGTACGGCGGGTGGTGTCCGGAAAATGCGAGTTGCCGCCGTCGATGATGATATCGCCTTTTTCAAGATAGGGGATCACCTGCTCGATGAACGCATCCACGGCGGAACCGGCCTTGACCATCATCATGACCTTGCGCGGGCGCTTGAGGCTGGCCACCAGTTCCTTCACACTGTGCGCGCCGATGATGTTCTTGCCGACGGCGCGGCCGCTGGTGAAATCGTCGACCTTGCTGACCGTGCGGTTGTAGCAGGCCACGGTAAAGCCCTTGCTTTCCATGTTGAGAATCAGGTTCTCGCCCATGACTGCCAACCCCACCAACCCGATATCCGCCTGCTTCGCCTTCTTTGCAACAACCTTCTTTGCCATCATCGCCTCCTTGTATATTCTGTTTTCTGCTTTCTGCTTTATCCCTACACCCCGCTGTAGGCGGAGAAGCCGCCGTCCACCGGCACGACCACGCCGGTCACGAAACCGGCCGCCTGATCCGAGACCAGCCACAGCAGCGCCCCGACCAGGTCGTCGGGCTCACCGTAATGCCCCATCGGGGTGTGCGCCAGGATTTTTTCCGAGCGCGGCGTCGGGGTTCCGTCCGGGTTGGTCAGCAGCGCGCGGTTCTGGTCGGTCACGAAGAAGCCCGGGGCGATCGCGTTCACCCGGATCCCGGCAGGGGCCATATGCACGGCCATCCACTGCGTGAAGTTGCTCACGGCCGCCTTGGCGGCACTGTAGGCGGGGATCTTGGTCAACGGGCGGAAGGCGTTCATCGACGAGATGTTGATCACCACGCCCGAGCGGCCGCTTGCCATCTTGCGTGTGAAAGCCTGCGAGGGCAGCAGCGTCCCGAGGAAATTCAGGTTGAACACGAATTCAATGCCCTTCGGATCAAGGTCATAGAACGTCACAAAGTCGCGGTTCTCGTTGAGCAGGTCATCGGGATTCATGTGCTCCATGCCGGTCGTTCCCTTGGGATGGTTGCCGCCGGCTCCGTTGATCAGGATGGCGACCGGGCCGAAGGCCGCTTCAACGGCGGCATTGGCCTCGTCCAGACTGGCCTTGTCGAGGACGTTGCAGGCAACCGCCATCGCGCGCCCACCGGCAGCCGTGATCTCATCGGCCACTGTCTGGGCGTTCTCCAGCCGCAGATCCGCCACGGCCACCGCCGCCCCGCATTCGGCCAGGGCCTTGGCCATCGTGCTGCAGAGCACGCCGCCACCGCCGGTCACCACCGCCACTTTACCCGCTAAATCCACTTTGAATGGTACTGCCATCGTCTCGTCTCCTTCGTTGTTTTCGCCTAGTCCTGAAAGCGCTCGCGCACGGCCCAGAGACCGATCGCGGGATTGCTGATGTAGAAGAATTCCTCGCCATCGGGGCCTTCGTTCATCCCGTCGCGCAGCGAGGCCGGATCGTAGCGCTTGAGCATCTCGTCGAGGTCGGCATAGGCGAAGCCGGCGCCCTCGATCTCGGCACGTGTCAGGTGACCGGGCGCGTAGGTGATGTTGAAGCGTCCCTCGGACGAGCCATGGATCAGGTGCGCCGCCGCCCCGAGGTTGTCGCGCAGGTCGTCATGCTGCTGCACCGCCGCCAGCGTCTTTTCCGTCCCGAAATAGCCGTACTTGCGGATCAAGGCATCGATCTGCTTGTCCTCGCCGAACTCCTTCACACCCGGTGCCAGGATCAGCAGCTCCCCGCCATCGGCCATCGCCATGCGGGTGCGGTAGACCGCCTTGTTGCCCAGCCAGGTGCTTTTGAACTCGGATGGATCGAGGTAGACCACGCATTTCTTCAGCGGCTGCGCCAGCATCTCGAAGTTGACTTCCAGCGAGAGTGCCGCCGCCCGGTTGAAGACCCCGACATCGTCGCCGATATACAGGCCGCGCACCGCCATCCCGCCGCGTCCGGTCCGTCCGACGACCGTCTGCACATAGACCAGTTGCGGGAGTGCGGAGCCGAAGTGATCCGAGCCGTAGTTGAAGAGCTTGCGCACGGGGGTGTCCGCCCGCCCCATGATCCGCTCCATCCCGTAGACCGCCCCCACGAAGTGGCTGCGGTTGATCGCCGTTGATCCGCCGGTACCCACGAAAATATTCTTGTTGTAGTTGGCCATGCCCACGACCTCGTGCGGCACGACCTGGCCGATCGAGAGGATCAGGTCGAAGCCACCCTCCACCAGAAGCCGGTTCACCTGCACCGGCCAATCGAAATCGAGCTTGCCCTCGGTGATCTCGCTGACATAGGCCGATGGCACGGTTCCGAGCGTCACCACATCATGGCGCCAGTCGTGCGGCTTAAAAAGCGAGAGCGGCATGTCGCCGAACATCTCATGGATCTGCGCCGGCGTCATCGGGGAATGCGTACCGAGCGCCGGCAGGACGGCCGCCAGCCGATCGCCGTAGTACTCGTGGACGAGCTGCGTCAGCAGGCCGGCCTGTGAATGGAACCGGGTGAAATCGGGGGGGATGGCCAGCACCCGCTGCCGGGGACCCAGCGCATCCAGCGCCGCGAACAATCCCTGCTTCAGGACTTCTGCACTCAAGACTTCCTTGGCGAAACCGCGTTCGTAATATATCATGTCGTTACACCTGCTCTCTCTGCCGGTTGAAAAGAATGGCTTTACGTTATGAAATGTTGCGCAACATTACAAGGATTATTACGCATACCCGGCATTTTCGGGGCGGCCCTGCCCCTCTTGTGGGTGGTGCTGCATGCGCCCCAGCTTTACGGCAGCCAGCACGGCGGCATCCGCTTTTCACTGACGGCGGTCTTTGCGCTGCTGATTCTGTTTCGCCGCCAACGACCGACGGACGTCCCTGAACCCGGCCGCACCGGCCCCCATGGCGCGTGGCTGGCGACGGCCGCCATTCTCGGTACCGCCGCCGTCGTGGCGGGCTTGATCGTGCCGATCCGCCAGGTGGAATGGGTCGGGCTGCTGCTGGTGGCCTACGCCTGCCTGGCCTTCACGCTGCCACGCCCGCTGGTCCGCAACCTGCCGGCCGCCTTGTTTGTCTTCTACTGGGCGAACCCGCTTCCGTCGGCGCTGTTCGGGGTGTTTCAGACCGGCATGCAGCAGGCCTCGGTGCAGGGCACTGAATGGCTGCTGCACTTGGTCAATACCCGCGTCTGGGCGGACGGCATGATCCTGCACACCGGCACCCGGCTCTTCGAGGTCCCCGCCTGGTGCAGCGGCATGCGCACCGCCACAACGGTCTTCATCCTGTCGCTGGCCGTGGGGATCCTGCGCCGCCTGCGCCCGGCCGAGATGCTGGTCTTTATCGGCTGGTCGCTGGTCCACGCCCTGGCGTTGAATATCCTGCGCATTAGCGCCATGATCTATTTCGCGCCGCTGCTGGCCGACACGGCCGGACTGGGCTTCCTGCACGACACGGCCGGACTGATTGTGATTGCCGGTGTCCTGCTGGTGTATATCGAGCTGCTGGTGCTTGAGCATGCCCGGCGGCATCGCCGCCGCCACCGCGAAATGCTGCAAGCCGTGCGCGAGGGCGGCTTGAGCGAATACCCGCCATTCTGGCACCGGCTTGCCCGGCGGCGCCGAGTCATCCTCGCCTCCCTGGCCCTGCTGGCGCTCGGCGGCCTGGTCGGCTGGCGCAGCCGTCCCTACCACCGCACAATGATGCTCCGCGACGTCGTGCTGGCCCTACGCGACAGCGGGGACACGTCCAACGCCCGTCGGCTTGCCGCCATTGTGTCGGACCGCCTGCCGACGGACGACCTGGAGTGGCGTTTCACCACCATTCGTCTGGCGCTGATCGGCGGCGAGCCCCAGCGAGTACTGGCGGATCTCGACGCGTTGGCGGATCTGCCGCCGGGCTTGCAGCTCCAGCGCCGGATCCTGCAGGCATACGCCCTGCTGGCGCTCGGCCGCCTGGAAGAGGCGGTCGCGATCGTCAATGAACTCCCCGAGGCCGAACGGCGGCGCGACCCGCGGGTCGCCATGATCCTGGCGGAAATGGCGCTGCGCCGCCGGGACGCCAAGGCCGCCGCTGAACATGTGATCACCGCCGGCCAGTGGGCACCGAACGCAGGCCGCATCCGGCAGCTTTATCCCTTTCTGAGGGTACACCGCCAATGGGATGCCATGGCCGCCACCGACATCCGCGTTCCCTACGCGGACCCCGTGCAGGCCTTCTCGATCCTGGAGGCGTTCATGCACCTCAACAACGTACCGCGCGTAGCCGAGATCACCCGTGAGTTACTGGATCGCTACCCCGATGATCCTCGCGTGCTCGAACCGCTTTATTTCATGGCTTTGCAAAGCAGCGAGGAATGGGAGACCCGCTTCCGCGATCACCTACTGCGAATCCTGCCGGAAATCACAGCCCCGGAAACGCTGTATGAGATGCTTTACAAGTGTTTCGAACTGGCGCATCCCGATCTTGCCTGGCAGATCTACCGCCGCATTGCCGAAATCGACCCGGATCATCCTCTGCTGCACCTGGCCGCCGTGGAATACGGAGCCCGCTGGTTTGTCTTCCGGTCCCATTTCCTGGACTTGCCCGCCGGACAGGCGCACGAGACCATTGACCTGAAACCCTTCGCCATACTCGGTACCATGCTGCCCGACTGGCGGGATCTGGCACAAACGGTCCCACTGGGCGAAACGCTTGCCGTCGCCGACACCGTACCGGTGCGCAAGGCACTGCTCCAGCAGGCCATCGCTGGCTTTGCCGAACGCGAGCAGCACGGTGCGCTCTCGCTCGATCTCCAGTATCTCCAGGCGCAGGCACTCGAGCGCGCCGGCAGACTCGATCTCGCCCGCGCCAAACTCGACGCCATTGTCCACGACAACCCGCAGGAAGCCGCCACCGCACTCAACCTGCTTTCCGAAATGTTCGAACGCAAGGGGGCCTGGATTCAGGTCTACGAGACCTTGCGCACATACCTGCTAGCAATGCCAGCAGCGGGGGGGGGTGACAGCGAGACGCCTGCGCCTGACGATTCCATGTGCTGGCCACCGCTACCCGTCGCCATCCGTACCGATGCCGAGCACATCCACCTGCCGCCGTTGCTGCGGCTTGGCGAGGCACAACTGAAACTACAGTTGCCGCTGGCCGCGCTCTTCACGGCCCGCGAGGCTGTGCGCCTCTACCCTTATGCCCCACGCGCTCAGGCCTTGCTGGCTGCGGCCCTGCTAAGCATCGGTGAGGCGGAAGCGGCCCTACAGCTTCTGGGACACCAGCGCGTCCGTAACACCCGCGAGCTCGACCTCTTGGAGGCCGATGCCCTCATGGCCAGCGAGCGTTTCGCACGGGTGGAGGGGTTCCGCCGCAGCCGCCTGCTGCCGCCTGTCGCCATCCCCCCCGGGACCGTACAGCACGCCAGCCTTCCACCGGCCGAACTCAGCCTGCTCTGGCACCGCACACAGATTCCCTCGGAAGCCGAATTCGCCGCCACCGCCGCCGCACTACGCGGGAACCTGGAAACCGCCGGCGACGGCCTGGGACCACTGCTCACGCTCTGGCTTGAAACCTGGGAACACCCGGGCACAGAACCCGACATCGCCCGCTGGGCAGGAACCGGGCGCGACCGGATCGAAAAGGCCACAGCCCTCAACCAGCTTACCCTGCTGCTGTGCCGTGAATCGCGATTTACCGAGGCCTTGCCCGTCGCTCGCGCCGCCGCTGCGGCCCTGCCCGACTCGCCTCACCTCTGGCGCATCCTGATCAGCCTTGCCGGCGGCGATCCCGAACTCGTCGCTCTGGCCAGGCAGTCTTGTCCAGACGACGCCGAGATCTGGCTCGCCGATCTCGTCACGCGGACGCGTCCGGCGGGGGCCATGCCACAAGCCGAAGCCGACGGGGATCGCCTTCGGGAACGCCTCGCCCCGCTGATCGAGGAAGCCGGCCGCTATCATCCCGCCGCCCGCACCCGCGCCGCCGAGTACTGCTGGCGCGGCGGCCTGCGCGACAACGCCGCGCTCCTGACCCGCGATCTTGCCGATGACGCCCGCGGGTTGCTCCCCGCCTGCATTGCCGACATCCGCAGCGCCCTGCATGGACGCGATAAACAGCGCGCCCTGCAAGCCACCACCAAGGCGATCAATGCCTCAATCGTCTCGATCCCCGCCCTGCACGAAAACCTGGTGCTGCTCAAAAGCGGCGACGGCACGATCGACACCGACTCGGAAATGATCAATTCCCTGCGCGCCCTGCGCAAAGCCGAGCCGCGCAACCCGCTCTGGCCCCAGATGCTGGGCTACGTCCGTTTCCAGCGCGGGGGCTGGGAAATCCTCGATGCCATGTTCGAGATGAACAGTGCCATTGCCGACGGAGCCACCAACCAGACGCCCTACCTGATCTCCGCCGAGGCCTCCCGCCTGCTACGTCACTACGACCGGGCCGCCGACACGCTCCGCCGGGGCCTCGAACACCACCCTGGTCATCCGGCTTTGTTGAACAATCTGGCATACGTGCTCGCGCAGATACCGGAAAGCGTGCCGGAGGCACTTGCGCTGCTGCCCGCTCTTGAAACCGCCGCCCATGACAACCCACTAATACTCGACACCATAGCCGTCGTCCACCTGTGCGCCGACCAGCTTGAACAGGCGCGCCAGACGATCATACGCATGCTCACGCAAACGAATCCGGGTTCCCCCCTCTGGTTTCGCGCACAGACGCATCTGGCCGAGATCGCCTGGAGACAAGGGCAGGACCAGACCGCCATCAGTATGCTTGAGCAGCTCCTGAAAGGCTCGCGGAACATCCCCGATGAGGACATTTTGGCCGCCAATGCCCTCTTTAACCGGATCACCACGGAAAAAATCACACTGGAATAGCACATTACCCCATGGATTCTTTATGGACATTCCTGTTCGAATGCGTATGATTCAACGAAATGTTGATCATATCTCCGCATAAAGCCCATACCCATGACAACCGAGCACGATAACAATCAGAACACTAGCGGCAGCCAGCCAACCGCCGCCCCACCGGTGACCGGTATCCATACCGACCCGGTCGCGTCATTCAAGTGTGCCGCCTGCGGGGAGACCATCGCCGCACAAGGGCTTCCATCCTTTTCCGAGATTGCCTGCCCGAAATGCGCCGCCAAGGCCTTCGTGCCAGCCCGTCTCAGCAATTTTCTGCTGCTGAAGCTGATGGGCACCGGCGGCATGGGCGGGGTCTACTACGCCAAGGACGAGGAACTCGGCCGTTTCGTCGCCATCAAGGTGATGCTCGAAAGCCTGGGCAGCGATCCCGCCTTTATCGAGACCTTCCGTCGCGAAGCCCAAGCCGTCGCCAAGCTCAACCACCCGAACATCGCCCAGATCTACTCCTATGGACAGGAGAAGGGCCAGCCCTATATTGTGATGGAACTGGTTTCCGGCGAACGGGTGGACGCGATGATGGAGGCAGGCGACGGTCTCAATGCCGCCCTTGCCATGCGCATCGGCCTCGAGATCGCCCAAGGGCTCAGCGCCGCCGACGAAGCCGGTCTTGTGCATGGCGACATCAAACCCGAGAATATCCTGCTCGACCAGAAAGGCAACGCGAAACTCGTCGATTTCGGCCTAGCCACGGTCGCCCACCAGGCGGCAGGCGAAGGCATCTGGGGCACGCCCTACTACATCGCCCCCGAGAAGATCCGGCGCCAGAAAGTGGATGCCCGCTCCGACATCTACAGCCTCGGTGCCACCCTTTTCCACATGCTGACCGGAAAGCCTCCATTCGAGGGGGAAAACCCGGTCGAGGTCGTCAAGGCCCGGCTTGAGCAATCGCCACCGGATCCGCGTGAACACAAGCCGGAGCTGCCAGAGATCGTGGCCGACACAATCAAGCGCATGCTGGCTGTCGACCGCGCCGAGCGCTACCCGAACTACCTGTCCCTGATCAGCGATCTGCGCCGGTCGGTCGACGCGCTGGGCAGCATCCCCGCTCAAACGGCACGGTTTAACTCGGGCAAGCAGATCCGCATCAAGAAGCGCGGGGGTCGCGGCGGTGCAGGACCCACCGTCCGCAGCGAAGCCGCCGGTTCGACCGGCGGCAACGGTAGCCGCAAATTGGTGATCCACAAGGATGGTCAAGCCGTCCCGACGGTCAAGGGCAACCGGACCACGCGAACAGGCACGGGCTCGATCACCATCAGTGCCGGAAAACCCTCTGAACCACTGCCGGAACCGACGCCGGAGGAGATTGCCGCCCGCAAGGAACGCGATCGGCGGTATCGCCGGAATGTCACCATAACCGTGGTGACCGTCATCCTGCTGCTGGCTGTTGCCGGTGGCACAACCGCCTTTCTACGGCACCGCCAAGAGGAAATCGAGAAGCGCAAGGATTTGTTCGCGCTCAGCACTGCCCGCAACGAATCATCGCAATTGTTTACAGCCGTTTCCAACCATGTTGACCGGATCGCGGTATACGCCAAGCGCTCGGAAAGACTCGAAACCGACATCCAGGAGACGGTCGAGCGGCTCACCGGCAACCGGCTCATGATCGCGCCACCGGAACCGCCCCCCGTCGCACCCGTTGCCGAGGCCACGGAAGCGCGAGTCACAGCCACCACCAACACGACACCCGCCGCCGGATCTGAAACCACCACGACCACGGCAACAGTCGATACCGCGCCTGCTACCGACGCTGGCGCGACAGAAGCCGACCCACCGACGGGCCATTCACCAACCGACTTCGAACCGATGGAATCGACAGACGTGGCACCACCGCCGGATCACCCGGTCGTGGCACCCGCCCGCGAGGGTCTGCAGATTATCCACGAAGTCCGGGAACTTAAGCTACAAGCAAACGACCTGTTTATCGAAGCGTTCACAATCACCACGGCTGTGCAAGCCAGCGCGAGCGCCGCCAATGCCAAGTCCGACACCGACAAACTAGGCAGGCTGGAAGAACAAATCGTCGCTATGGCCGCACTGGCGAAAACGCGGTTTGACCGCGCGGAAGCCGCCCGTCAGCAAGTCATGGCTATCCGGCAGGAAGTCGACCGCGCCGAGCAAGCCCGCCTCGACGCGGAACGCAAGGCAGAAGAACTCCGCATCGCGGCCGAAAAAGCCGAGCAGGAACGTCAGGTGCTCATTGCCCGCACAGCGCTGGAGATCCAGCAAGTGCGGAACACCCAGGCCGAAATGCGGGGACTGTTCGACACCAACAGCTACGAGGAGGCCCTTGAACAACTCAAGCAACGGGCCGCGAACCTAGAGACGGAAAAAGGCCAGGAGGCAATCCAGGTCCTGATCGGTCGCTACGATTACCTCGTTCGCATGAAAGCGGCTCTGATTGCAGGCATGCAGCAGACGCGCTATCCCTGGGGCTGGGGATTCGGCTCCGCCGCACGCGATATCGAGTCGGCCAACGAGGAGGGAATTATCGTCAAGGGATCGCCAGTCCCGCACACCTGGTCTTCAGTCCTAACACCACAAATGCTGAAACTGGTCGACAATTACCTGACATCACGGGATTTGCGGGCCAGGTTCCGCGTCGATCTCGCGTTCGGTGCCGCCATCTACTGCGACATGTTCGGTCAGCAAGGCCGCGAACGGGCACAACAATATGCCAACCGCGCGCTGGACCTCGGCCTTTCCCGCGATACGTTCGACAAACTGCTCGAAGCTGGCTGGCAGGAAGCGGTGGAATAACCGGTTACCGTCCGCCGTCGGGATCGAGCTGTAGCCGGACGCGACGGACCTTGCCCGCCCCGGCATACTCCTGGACGTTCTTGAGCAACGCGGCGAGCCCGTAGCGCTGCAATTCATTCAACCAGACCGAACTGTCCACATAAACGGTCAGATCAGCCCCTTGCAGCGTTCCCGGACGCGTATGCTTTGCCAGTTGCTTGCCCGCGATCGAGGGCCAGGCAGCGGCAATCTCCGCCGCCCAGGCGGCATGGGCGAGCCCCATGCGCTTGAGCACACTGTCCACCCCTGACGCCATCGTGACGCCACCGGGGTCTGGCGGCGGCGGCTTGAACGCCTCGATCTGGCAGCGCTCACGCTCGACCATCCAGCGCCCCTTGGAATAAGGTTTTCCGGCCGACTCACTCATCCGCATCCCCCTCCTGCCAGCCATCGATTTCGAATACCACGGCAACCCGTCCCTGAGGGTCGACACCCGCCCTGAGCGTCCCCTCGCCGAGTGTTTGCATAGCGGCCAGCACTCGTTTGACCAGCGGCGAATCGAGCCGTTCAGCCGTGCCGGTCTGAAGCAACCGCATCAGCGCATAGCCCGCCAGGGCGTTGCTCGTGAGTTCACCCAGCACGGGCAGCCGCGTATGCCCATACAACCAGACGTGATCCAAGCCTTCCCCGGCCAATCCATCCACCAACGCCGGTTTACCAGCCGCGAGCACACGGCGCAGCACCGCCACGTTGCTCATGCCAACGAGCCAGCCGTCGACCAATGCCAATGCCGGACGCTCATCGGCACCCAGAAAGGCAAGCCCGCCGCTATCCTTCACCGGGCGAAAGACCTGGATGTCGGCGCGTTGGCGATCGGGGACAGCGATCAGTCCGGCCCCGTAAAGCGAATTCAGCGTATCGACCAATTGCGACGCCACCGCCTCGAGCCGCGTGGCGGGATCGACCTGCAGGGCGAAACCGCCGCTGGGTATCTTGAGCCGCATCAGCCGCCCGGAATAGTCGCCGCCCGAAAGCCAGACGCAGGCCCCGGCATCGCGCGCGGCCATGCCGGAAAGTGTTTCCAAAACCACCGTTTCAGGACTGTCCGGTGCCAGCAGCATCGCGCCTGCCGCCGCGCCATGCAGCAGTGGCAGCGCCACGATGGCGGCGGGCAGATCGGAAGGCATCGGAAACAGCGTACGCAGGGCAACCGGAAGCACCCCTGCCGTAGATCCGGGAAGCCAGGGCAGCATGGTCTGGGCCTCCTCTAGCACCACCTGCCCGCTTAGTCGGCCATCCTCGTCCATGTCGAAGGACCCCGTCCAGAGACTCGCATTTCCCAGTCCATCGGTCTGCCGGGCACGGATATGGCCGAATCCCTCCGTGATTGCCGCCAGCGGTTCGGCCAGGGCCGTCAACGGGCCATGCTGCTTCAAGGCCTGCAGCAAGGGAAAGGCGGCAAACGGGTCCGACGACGCACAGCCCGCCAGAACGCCCTCGTAGACACCGAACGAGACCTGTTGCAACCCGTCCGGCAAGTCAGGCCATGTACCGGTCCAGATCCGGTCCCGGCCGATCCAGTGAACCGTGAACCCCTCGAACGATTCATCCAGCCACCCACCGCGCGCCAGATGGGTCGTCAGGCCGCCAACCCAGGATCCTACAAACAAGGCGGGGGTATCCCGCTGCCCGTAGGCGGGGGCAAAGGCCAGTGCAATCCCAATCCCGGCTAGACGGTCCAGCAGTGCGCGCACGCCCGGTTCATCAAGATCCGCCAGAACCTCCGCAGCGGACACCTCATCCACCGCCAGCAGGACGCCCGCCGGGGCACTGCGCAGCAGCGCCTCAATTCGTGACGCCGGCTGCAGGTGCCAGGCGACAACCGTCGCCTCGGGCGGAACTACCCGCAGCACAAACGACGGATGAAACGGGAATGTGAAAATCCAGTAAACCGTTCCCAGCGCAAACGCCAGCGCCAGCAGTCCGATTAGCCAATGCCGCCAGGAGCATGAAACCCGGCAACGGCTCATGGCATCACCACGCCCCCGGTCAGCTCGCGCACACTCCCGATCCCGTGCCGTTCAAGATACGCCTCGATGCCGGCGATCACCTCAACGGCGGTCGAGGGGTTTGTAAAACTAGCCGTCCCGACGGCAACCGCGCTGGCACCGGCCAGCATCATCTCGATCGCACCCGTCGCATCCGTGATCCCGCCCATGCCAATGATAGGGATGCGAACCGCTTGCGCGGCATCCCAGACCTGGCGCACGGCAAACGCATGAATCCCCGGACCGGAAAGCCCGCCGAACACATTGCTAAGCACCGGGCGGCGCGTCTCGATATCGATAACCAAGGCCGGCAACGTATTGATCAACGAGACCGCATCGGCCCCTTCCTCCTGGGCCACTTTGGCAAACGCGTCCACCGAGGCCGCATTCGGCGAGAGCTTCGGGATTAGCGGCAAGCGGGTGCGACGGCGCACCAGGGAAATCACGCTGGCAGCCATCTTAAGATCCGTACCGAAGGCGATCCCGCCCTCCTTTACATTCGGGCAGGAAATATTCAGTTCAATCCCGGCCACGCCCGGGACCGCATCGAACGCGGCGGCGACCTCGCCGTACTCCTCCAGTGTGCGTCCCCAGATGTTCACGATCACGGGCGTCTCGAACTGGCGCAGGAACGGCATGTAGGTTTCGACGAAACCGGCCACTCCCGGCCCCTGTAGACCGATCGCGTTGACCAACCCGCCAGGCACCTCCACCATGCGCGGCGGGGCATTGCCCTCCCAAGGCTCCATGCGGATGCCCTTGACCACCAAGGCACCCAGCGCGTTGATATCAACCAGATCGGCATATTCCGGACCATACCCGAACGTACCCGAGGCGGTCATGACCGGATTGCGCATCCGGATTCCCGCCACTTCAACCGTCATATCAGGCGTTGCCATTACCCCTCCCCGCGCAGGCGTTGTCCGCCTTGACCCCGTAATCCCAGAAAATTTCCCCGGCGGCAAATACCGGGCCGTCCTTGCAGACCCGCTTCCATTGTGACTCGCCATTGTCCACGCGCACCCGCTGCACGCAGGCCAGACAGGCCCCGACACCGCAGCCCATGTGCTTGTCCAGCGACAGCCACCCAGTCCAGCCGCCCTGCATGACCCGCGTATCCACCGCCCGCAGCAGCCCGTCCGGCCCGCAGGCGTAAAAGACCGGCTCAACCGCCTGGGCTTCTGCCGCGATCCAGGGATCGAGCGCCGCGTCGGTCACCCGGCCACGCTCGCCGAGCGAGCCATCCTCGGTCGTCACACGCACATCCCAGCCCAGCTCACGAAAGTCGTCCGTACAGAGGATGTCGTCCGCTGTGCGTCCCCCGACGAAAAGCAGGCCCGTGCGGTCCATGCGCGTTGCCAGCAGATACAGCGGGGCCACGCCGTAGCCCCCGGCAACCAACACCGGTAGGGTGGATGGCGGCGGCAGCGGGAACCCGTTGCCGAGCGGCCCGATGATGCTGACCTCACGCCCCGCCGGCAGCAACGCCATCTCATTCGTCCCGCGGCCGACCTGCTTGTACAGGATGCAGAAGCATTCCGCGTCCGCCTTATAGACACTGAATGGGCGCCGCAGCACGGAGCCGTCCAGCCCCGGCACGCGCAAATGCACGAACTGCCCCGGCTTGACCGCCTGCGCGATCGCCGGGCAGTCAAACACGAGCAGCCGGTAGCCCCCGCGAAAATCACGATGTTCAAGAATTCGAGCCTGTTCCAGTTTCATCCGAACACTCTTAACTATTCTGCAAATCCGGTCAAGACTACAAAACAGGCAACCACGCCAGTTCGCCGCTGAGTGCTGCGGTTCCGGCTTGACGAGCGGGAGGGCCAGACGCTAGAGTTGATGCAGCGGGCGATAGCATTAGTCTACCTGAGGCACACTGCGTCCTTCCCGTCGTTGAAAACCGGGTTTTCGGGTGCCCCTGTGGTTATCCAGGCA
>CAZOXS010000210.1:0-6547 GCA_964583785.1 uncultured Victivallales bacterium | reverse complement strand
GCTGGGCTTTATCTTCTTCGGCGGCAGTTTGAGATCCCCTCGCCGTTCCAACTCTTCGAGCACCTTCAGGCAGGCCGTCAGCTTGAGAGACCCCGATGCCGTTACCCAACCCCAATGCTCGCAAATCGTCTCGCCCAGTTCTCGCCGACTTAACCCGCCGCATATCCGCGCCGTTTCGCGGGCCGCTTCGATCTCTTGCTCTGTTATCCTTCGCCCGCATCGAACAATGTCTGGCGGCCGCTCCGCCTGCATACTCATAGCGTGATTGCTCCCCTTTCATTGTTGAACCCACGCTACTGTGCCATATGCGTTTTTTGCTGTTTACTCCTTTTTTGCGAAAAACTTTTTCCGGGATCCTCGAAATATACGGCTAACTGGGAAGATTCTGACTCATGCGTCAGGGCTGCAACTCCTCCCTGTGAATTCGTTGCAGACAAACCCGCATCGGTTTAGTAACATTCAAACGTTCTCAATAAATCAACCTTTTGAAAGTGTATAGCCATGTTTATCAATGAAGACTCGATTCTGAAAACCTTGACCGCGTCCGCCGTTCCCGATGCCCGCCGGATCGACGAGATCCTTGCTCATGCCCGCGAGATGAAAGGCATCGGTGCCGACGAGGTGGCCGCGCTGTGCACCATCAGCGATCCGGAGCAGATGGCCGCGCTGTTCGAGACCGCCCGCACGATCAAGGACGAGATCTACGGGCGGCGACTGGTCGTGTTCGCGCCGTTGTACGTCTCCAACCTCTGTGGCAACGAATGCCTTTATTGCGCCTTCCGCGCCAAGAACACCGCCCTCAAGCGGCGGGCACTGACCAGCGCGGAAATCGCCCAGGAAACGCGCATCCTGATCGACCAGGGTCACAAGCGCGTCCTGCTGGTCGCGGGGGAGTCCTATCCGCAACAAGGGTTCCAGTACATCCTGGATGCGATCGAAACGGTCTACAGCGTCAAGCACGACAACGGCGAGATCCGCCGGGTGAACGTAAATGTCGCGCCACTCGGCGTGGAGGAGTTCAAGCAGCTCAAGGCGGCCAAGATCGGCACCTACCAGATTTTCCAGGAAACGTACCATCACGAGACCTACGCGAATGTGCATGTCGGAGGCAAGAAGCGCGACTACGACTGGCGGATCACGGCGATCGACCGCGCCATGGAGGCGGGGATCGACGATGTCGGCATCGGGGTGCTGTTCGGCCTGGCGGACTGGCGCTTCGAGCTGCTGGCACTGATGCAGCACATCGCCCATCTGGAGCAGACCTTCGGCGTCGGCCCGCACACGATCAGCGTGCCGCGGCTGGAGCCGGCCACCGGTGCCGATCTGGCGAGCCATCCGCCGAGACCGGTTAGCGATATCGATTTCCGCAAGATCGTCGCCATCCTGCGGCTGGCGGTCCCCTATACGGGGATCATCATGTCCACCCGCGAGACCCCCAACATGCGCCGTGAGACCTTCGCCCTGGGCGTCTCGCAGATCTCCGCCGGGAGCCGGACCAACCCCGGCGGCTATGCCGAGGACGAACAAATGGACTCCAGTCAGTTCTCGCTAGGCGACCATCGTTCGCTGGACGAGGTCATCCGCACGGTCGCCGAGCTGGGCTACATTCCCTCGTTCTGCACCGGTTGCTACCGGCTGGGACGCACGGGCGCGGACTTCATGGACCTGGCCAAGCCGGGCGAGATCAAGCTGCACTGCGCGCCGAATGCGATCTCGACCTTCGAGGAGTATCTGATGGACTATGCCTCGCTCGAGACCCGCGCCGTGGGCGAAGCGCTGATTGCCCGCACGATCGCCGAGATGGCACCCGAGGCGGCACGACGCTCACAAGCGCTGCTTGACCAGGTAAAAGCCGGAAGACACGACGTCTACTGTTGATATGAGCGCCACCCGGACAGAAAAGGACGCCCTCGGGGACTATCCCGTTCCCGCCGAGGTGCTTTACGGCATCCACACGCGCCGGTCCATGGACAGCACGCCCATGGCTGGACGTCCGGTGCATCACGGCCTGATCCGGGCCTACGGCACAGTGAAGCTTGCCTGCGTACAGACGATCCATGAACTCGGGCGCTGGGACGCACACACCTACGCCGCGATCGTCGAGGCCTGCAACGAGATGCGCGAGGGCCTGCTCGACGCTCACATCAAGGTCGATGCCCTGCAAGGCGGTGCAGGCACCTCGACGAACATGAACGTCAACGAGGTGCTGACCAACCGCGCGCTACAGATTCTCGGCCACCCGCCCGGTTCCTACGACATCCTGCACCCGGTCCTCGATCTGAACTGCTACCAGTCGACCAACGACACCTATCCCACGGCCTTGCGCGTCGCCGCCATTGCGGGCATCCGCCTGCTGGAGCAGGCCGTGATCGCGTTGCAGGAGGCGTTCGAGGACCGGGAAAAGGCATTCGCCGACGTGGTCAAGGTCGGGCGCACCGAGATGCAGGACGCCGTACTCACCACCATGGGCCGCAGCATGAGCGCCTACGCGGAGGCGTTCAGCCGGGACCGCTGGCGGCTCTACAAGTGCGAGGAGCGCCTGCGGGTCGTGAATCTAGGCGGCACGGCGATCGGCACTGGCATCGGTGCCCCGCGCGAGTATATCTTCCGCGTCACTGACGTTCTGCGCCGCCTGACCGGCTACGGACTTGCACGGGCGGAGAACTTGGTCGAGGCCACACAGAACACCGACAGCTTCGTGGAAGTCAGCGGGATTCTCAAGGCCTGCGCCGCCAACCTGCTCAAATGCGCGGGAGACATCCGCCTGATGGCCAGCGGGCCGGATGCCGGGCTGGGCGAACTGACGCTGCCCGCGCTGCAGACCGGATCCTCGATCATGCCGGGCAAAGTCAACCCGGTCATTCCTGAGGCGGTCACACAGGCCGCGATCCGGGTCGTGGCTAACGATCTGGCGCTTACCCAGGCCGCGGCGCTCGGGAACCTCGAACTCAATGCGTTCATGCCGCTGATTGCCGACAGCCTGCTCGACAGCCTCTCGCTGCTGACCGCCGCCTGCGACCGTTTCGCGCGGCTGTGCGTGCGGGGGCTGGAGGTCAACGCCGACCGCTGCGCCCGCCACACCAGCGGTTCCATCGCCACCGCCACCGCGCTGGTCGCGCCGCTCGGCTACAAGCAGGCCGAGAGCGTACTGGCCGAATCCCGCGCCACGGGAAGAGCGATCGCGGATATTCTCGAGCAAGGCGGCCTGATGAGCCGCGAGGCGTTTGCCGCGCTGATCACCCCCGAAAGCGTCACCCGCCTGGGTTCGCCGACGCCAGCGACACATTCCGACAACACGGACCGGGTGGAACCGGTCCCTCCAGATGCGCATTCCAATGGAGGGACGGGTTCCACCCCGTCCGCGGAGCATAAGCATACGGAACATACGCCGCCGTGCAAACTTTGGCAGCGGGATTGCTGGGATACGCAAATTCGCGACGCCAGGCACTATGAAGAGAAATGGGCTTATGTCGTTCTCAATCCCGTTCGTCAATCATTGGTCAAGACCCCCTCTGAATGGCCTTCTCAAGGAGAGCTTAATGTCCTGCGATGGTAACAGACCCGCATCCAATCAGGGCTTATGCGCTGCGGACGGGGAGGAACCCGTCCCTCCAGGGGGAATGGGAACGCCTAAGGGGCTTCGGCTTCATATCGGGCTTTTCGGACGCCGCAACGTCGGCAAGTCCTCGCTGCTGAATGCCGTCACCCGGCAGGCGGTCTCGATCGTGTCCGACACGGCCGGCACCACAACCGATCCGGTCGAGAAGCCGATGGAAATGCTGCCGATCGGTCCGGTCGTCTTCATCGACACCGCCGGGATCGACGATGTCGGAGCCCTGGGTGAAAAACGGATTGCCAGGACGCGCCAGGCGTTCGACCGCACGGATGTCGCCATCATCGTGACCGAGGCCGGCAACTGGGGTCCGTTCGAGGAGGCACTGGCCGGTGATTTCGCCCGCCGCCGCACCCCGTTCGCCGTCGTGTTCAACAAGGCCGACATTGCCCGCCCCGACGAGAGGCGCAAAACCGACCTGCAATCACGCCAGATCCCGTTTATCGAGGTCGCCGCCACCGAACCTGAAGACTGCCGGCACCGCTTCCGCGAGATGCTGATCGGCTGCCTGCCCGAGGATTTCCTGCAGAAGCAGACCATTGTCGGCGACCTGGTCAATCCTGGCGATGTCGTCATGCTCGTGGTCCCGATCGACCTCGAAGCCCCGAAAGGGCGGCTGATCCTGCCACAGGTGCAGACGATCCGCGACCTGCTGGATCACGATGCCTGCTGCATGGTCGTGAAGGAGCGCGAACTGCGCGACGCCCTCGGCCGCCTGCGAGAGCCGCCGGCGCTGGTGGTCACCGATTCGCAGGCCTTTCTCAAGGTCGCCGCCGACACGCCCGACGACGTACGGCTGACCTCGTTTTCGATCCTGTTTGCCCGTCTGAAGGGCGACCTGAACAGTTTTGCGCAGGGCGCCAGGGCGATCGACGCCCTGCGCACGGGCGACCGCATCCTCGTGGCCGAGGCCTGCACACACCACCAGATCGGCGACGACATCGGGCGGGTGAAAATCCCGCGCTGGCTGACCCAGTACGTTGGCGGCAAGCTGCATTTCGACCATATCCAGGGCTGCGAGTTCCCGGAGGATATCACGCCCTACAAACTGGTTATCCACTGCGGCTCCTGCACCTTCAACCGGCGCAACCTGCTTTCGCGCATTGAGAAATGCCGGGCGGCGGGCATCCCGGTCACCAACTACGGCATCGCCATTGCCAAGTCGCTCGGCATCATCGAGCGGGCACTCGGCCCCTTCCCCGCCGCGCTTTACGCGTATCGGGACCGCACCAACCAGGACGGCGGGCAAGAAGGAAGGTGAGATGCCGGTTCAGGACCGTCCCCCGTGGCGTTCTTGCTTGCTCGTTTCCGCGATTAATCATAGCCTCCCCAGTCATGGACTTGTTTGCACATGCGTGTTACGGGGCGGTGCTCTGCAGCCGCTGCGGACTGGCCGGCGGTCGCAAGGGGAGTCCCGGACGGAAGTGGTATCGGGACGGCTCGTTATGGCTGGCGGTTTTCTTCGGCCTGCTGCCGGATATCGTCTCCATGTGGGTCCCGTATATCGCCACAGCGGGCTGGGCGGATGCCGGGCGGTTCTTCCGGTCCTACAATGGCGGCTGGCTGGAGGTGTACCGCTGGATGCACAGTCTGATTCCCGCGCTGATCTTCTGCGGGCTGCTCGGTATCTTTTATCGCCAGCTTTTCCTCGTCTCGCTCGCCTGGCCGGTGCATATCCTGTGCGATGCCGTCTCGCACGGTGTTGGCAAGTTCGGCACGATGATTTTCTATCCCGTCAGCCGGTTTCAGGTCGATGGTATCCCTTTCTGGCGTCACGGCTGGTTCATGATCGCGTATTGGGCCGTCCTGGCCGCCCTTGTCATTTTGATTTTCCTGTGGCAGCACAGACCGGTGCCTTCCAGGCGACCTGAAGCGTGAGCCCAGCGACAGCCATACCTCACCCTCCACTGTGGAACTCAATGCCGCCAGCAAGGCGACATGTAAGGCTGGGAAGATCAGGGCTGCTGCAGGCGCGCCGCGCAGGCAGCCAGCGCTGAACGAACGTCGTGTATCAAGGGCGGTAAATCAATTGCCTCGAGAGCGACTTTGTAGTCCTCCAGGCTTTTGGCACCCAGGCAAATACTGGGATTCCCCGTTGCCGTATTGCTCGGCGGTATCCATAAAATTGACGCCCATATCGCCCAGTTCGCGGATCATGCGAAGCACGGCTTGCTTGCCCGGGTTCGGGTGTCCATCCGGTTTGCCATCGAACCAAAGCGGTCCGGCAAGCTGCCATGCACCAATGCAAATAGGCGAAACCTGCAAGCCCGTTTTGCCAAGTTTTACAGTCATTGTCCGTATTCTTAAAAGAGGGTTGCCGATAGCGAGCCCATGAGTGCAGCGGTGCTCATTTACCAACGCTAGCACAACAGTTCTTTGTGCCGCAACATAAAGAAGCGCAACGCCTCCCGCCGCCTAGCAACCAGTGGCGACACATCCGCCATCCGGTCGCACACGCCCGCCCAGGCGGCCTCGGCCGGATAAAGCCCGCCATCGGCCAATTCCCCCGCCTCCGCCTCGCTACGTTGTCACAGCATGAGAACAAATCATATTTGGCGCCTCTTTTTGATCAGGGCGTCATATGCGGCATGAGATCCGATCCAGAACCATATTGCCGCGTTCCCCTCGACAACGCAGATTGCGCGCCAATGAATGCCAATCCGTACGGAGCAAATAGGATCTCGAACATGAATGCGCTTAAATCGCAATGATGGGTGCCGTGGATTTTCAAGCCAGCGTTGATATGATAGACGTGCCAACGCGCGAACGTCTTTGGGCAAGGCTCGTAGCTGCTGACGGAAGGCCGCCGTTGTTTCAGAAGTCATGGACAAGATCCAGTTTTCTTGTCTTTCCTTGTCGACGTTCTGCTAAGGCGCTTGCGGCAAGCGCGGAGAGTTCGTCCTGGGAGGCTTTAAAGGATGATTCCCACTTGGT
>CAZOXS010000209.1:0-2727 GCA_964583785.1 uncultured Victivallales bacterium | reverse complement strand
GATACTGGCGTACCATGCGCCGATCGTGAGTCTGCTGCGTACGGGCAATGTGGTCGTGGATGGCGATCACAGGATCCCGATACAGCGCGGCATGCTGACCTTTGACCGCAATGAATGCGTGATCCTGGTGGAGGAGGCGTCGCGGGAAATGACGCGGGTCAAGGCGGGGATGTAAATCGGGGCTGAGAATATGGAAAGTTTTATTATATTTCTGGTGATGTTTGTGACGATCATCGGCCCTTCGGCCGTTATCGCCGCGATTGGCTATGCGAGTATCCGGGCACTTGGGCGGAATCCCTCGGCAGCACCCAAGATCCTGCAGGCGATGATCATCGCGCTGGTGTTCTCGGAAGCGATCGCGGTGATCGCCCTGTTGATCCTGTTTCAGATCTTTGGTCGTGGCTAGAACTGTGTTGAGAGCATGTTTGTGGTTGCAGAGAATGGTTGGTATCGGTACTCTGCAAAGAGTGGGAATAAGGTTTAAAGGTTAGTAGGGGAAGGCAATATGCAGGAATTATTACGAGTGGCGGTTCCTATTTTGGCGGTTCATGCGGTGGTGCTGGTGGTTCTGGTTGCAGGTATCCGCCTGCTGTTGGCGGGAACAGCAAACCTGGCGGTACGTCGTGTTCGCCAGGTCGAGGATGAGGTCCGCAAGAAGGAGGAGGATATACGCCGGGAGATCGAGGAGCATGAACGCGATTTCGCCGAAAAGAAGGCGGAGGCCGAACGCCAGTTGCAGGCCCATCGCGATGAGGCCCGCCGCGAAGCGGCGCACCTTAAGGAAAAGGCGGTCGCCGAGGCCAAGAAGGAAAGCCAGAAGATCATCGATCAGGCCCATAAGAACGAGCAGAAGATCCGTGACCAGATTGCGCGCCAGATGGAGGATAAGGCTGTCGAATATGGCGGACGTATCTTCAAGTTGGTGTTCAGTGATCTGCTGACCGTCGAACTGAACGGCTTGTTCAACGACGAGTTGATCGATGCGCTGAACGAGATCGAGGAAGGGGCGGTCACGGTGGATTCCGGAGCGGCCAGCGTCACGGTCAGCCACCCGATGAGCGAAGCGCAGCGCGGGCGGCTGGAGAGCGTCCTGCGCGCGAAATTCCGCAAGGATGCCGTGATTGAGGAGACGGTCGATGTGACGCTGCTGGCCGGGCTGATCCTCAAGATGGGAAGTCTTGAGATCGACGGCAGTCTGCGTAACCGCTATATCGAGGCCGTGGGTGAAGTCAAGAAGGAGGCGCACCACGAGGTCTCCTAACCCTGTTCCGGATAATCTATCATGCAGTTGAATGAACTTCGGAAAGAACTAAAGTTCAATCACGAACTTCTAAGCTTGGTCGAGACGCTGAAGAATGTGGCGGGCTCGCAGTTCCATCTGCTGGAGAAGAAAAAGGAACGCTTTGATGCGTTCATGGAGGCGTTTGCCGGTTTCTTCAGGGTTGTGAACCTGGTCGATGTGGTCAATCCGTTCGTGAGAGCGGAGTCGGACGTGACGGGACTGGTGGTCGTGACGTCCGACTCCGGGTTCATGGGTGGATTGAATGCTGGCGTGCTGCGCGCGGGCCAGGAGGTTGTGGACCACCTTCCGCCTTCCCGTGTGGCTTATGTCGTGATCGGCGAGAAGGGGGCTGGCGCAGTGTCGGATCAGCGACTGCCGTTCAAGTTCTTCCCCGGCATCAGCCAGGATACGATCTACGAGCAGGCGGTGGTGATCAAGGATTGGTTGATGGGGGAAGTGGCCGCGCGGCGGATGGGGCGCGTGATCGTGGCGGCTCCCAAGGCGCTTTCATTCAGTGCCCAGACCATCGAGGTGATCGATCTGCTGCCTTGCGGGAACCTGTTCGATCGTAGCGAAATGACGCCGATCAAGGCACTTTCCGGGACGAAGAAGTTCCTGGCCGATGCGCGCAAGGTGATTGTGGAGTCGTCATTCGATGACATGGTTGAATATCTCGCGGGCGTCTGGGTGACCGCTAGGCTCTTCGAGATCTTTGAAGATGGGAAGCTGGCGGAGTTCGGCGCGCGGGCAATGCATCTGGAAGGCAGTTTGCAGAAGGTCGAGAAGGAATATACCAAGACCCGCCAGAAATGCATCAAGGCGACGCACGAGCTGGTGGACAAGGGGATGCGCGAGTCCTTTGCCGCCAAGAGTACCAAGCGGCGACGCAAGAAAAAGGAAGTCGCGGCAGAGTCTGCGCGGTGATAAACAGGGAGACATGGAATGAGTGATTCAACGACACTTCAGGGGAATGATGCGCGGGTAACTGTCGGTAAGGTGGTTGCCGTGCAGGGGCCGGTGGTCGACGTCAAGTTCAACGCGATCGAGGATATGCCGGATATGCACGATATGGTGACCACCAAGACCTTTGACGGGCGCGAACTGACCATGCTGGTGGCCGAGCATCTCGAGGGCAACCTGGCGCGGTGTGTGGCGCTATCGGCGACTCTGAATCTACAGCGTAATGCGGCGGCCACGGCCACGGGGCAATCGCTGCGAATCCCGATCGGCGACGAGCTGTTCGGCCGCATTATCAACGTGATGGGGCAGCCGCTTGACGGCAAGGGGCCGATTCGTACCGAAAAGACGGCGGCAATCCATCGCGACCTCTCGAAAGTGGAGATGAATGTCGGCAAGCTGGCGGGCGCGCGGCCCGAGATCGTGGAAACCGGTATCAAGGTCGTGGATCTGCTCTTTCCTGTGGTGCAGGGCAGCAAGACCGGGGT
>CAZOXS010000208.1:0-19365 GCA_964583785.1 uncultured Victivallales bacterium | reverse complement strand
CCTTTTATCAGCGCCTACGCCTGGCACCAGCGTATGTCGCCACTGTTCGTGCTCTGGACCCTGCTGTTCTCGATCCCGTTCCTGTTCCTGTTTGCCGGGTTCGGTACGCTGGCCATCCTCCTGGCCGTCCGCTGGCTGCCCCGCTCCCCCCGCATCCGCAACGGCCTGCTGGGACTCGTCGGCGTGCTGCTCGTGACGGGGCTGTTCCTAGCGGATCCTCCGATGGACACGCTATCCGACACGCAGTTCAATATCACCAGCCTGATCCCGGGCCTGCGACTGGCGGCGCATCCGCTCTCGCCCAGCTTCTGGATTGCCGAGGGCATCACCTCGCTCACACACGGAGCCACGCGGCGCGGACTGCTGTTCTTCGCGGCGCTGGTCTCGTCGGCGCTGCTGACCGGGCTCGTGATCGAGCGTGTCGGTGCCCGCACGTTCTACGACGCCTGGCAGCGTTCCTCGGCGGGATCGGCCCGTATGCGCCGCCGCCCCGTCCTGCTGGTGGCATTGCGTCGCCTGCGCGCGCTGCTGCCCTCCGACATCGCGGCCATCATCGCCAAGGACATCCGCACCTTCTTCCGCGACCCGGTGCAATGGAGCCAGGCGGTGGTCTTCTTCGGGCTTCTGGCATTGTACTTCTTCAACCTGCGGCGCTTCAACTACAACCTGCTACCCGACCAGTGGCGCAGCGCCATCGTCTTCCTCAACGTCTTTGCCGTATCCGCCGTGCTCAGCTCGCTGGGATCACGCTTCGTCTACCCGCAGCTCAGCCTGGAGGGCCACAGCTTCTGGATGCTGGTGCTCTCGCCCGCCACGATGCCGCGCATCATGGCCGCCAAGTTCCTGCTGGCCTTCGCCGCCACGGCCACGGTCAGCGTCACGCTGATCGCGGTCTCCGTGAACATGCTCGGCACCGGTCTGGCAATCAACGCCGCCGCACTTGCCGTGATCGCCGCCGTCTCGCTCAGCGTCTGTGGGCTATCGACCGGCCTCGGGGCGGTCTTCATCGACCTGGAACAACGCAATCCCGCCGCGATTGTCTCCAGCTTTGGCGGCACCTTGAACATCGTGCTCTGCCTGGGCTACATGCTGGCCGTGATCCTGCCCTTCGGCGTGCTCTTCCATCTGCGCGAGATCGGCTCACTGGGTGCCGGCATCTTCCGCAACAGCCTCGCGGCGGCCTCGGTCTGGCTGCTGCTGCTGACCCTCGCCGCCACCGTCCTCCCGCTCCTTTTCGGCCTGCGCGCCCTCTACCGCCGCATCCCCGTCAACCCTGGGAAGGCCCTATAACCGGATTCTGCCGGCACAATGGTTTTGCGGTTTTGCAGCACAAGTTTCCACGCTTGCCTAAGGAAAGACCTTCTGGCACGATGATTGCTGACTGGCAAATGGTGGCGAAGCCGGCAAGAACGAGTCGGATCGGGGCTAAAGCGAAAGGAAGACAGATGCCTAATGAACACCAGGAGGATAACGCCATGGAGGCGGCCGCCCGGCAGCAGATCCACAAGATCAGGCGACATGTGTTCCTGTGCTGCGACCAGACCAATCCGAACTGCTGCCAGAAGGCGGCGGGGCTCGAGTCCTGGAACTACCTCAAGGCGCGGCTCAAGGAATTGAACCTGGTTGGCGAAGGTGGCGTATACCGCACCAAGGCCAACTGCCTGCAGATCTGCACCGAGGGACCGATCATGGTCGTGTATCCCGAAGGCGTCTGGTATCGTTGCTGCACGCCGACGGTGATCGAGCACATTATCCAGGAACACCTGATCGGCGGCATCCCGGTAGCCGAATACCTCTTCTGCCAGCACCCGCTGGCGCAAGCCGCCAACAAAGGTGAATAATACGTTGCCAGCATTGGATGTTGTGTCTTCGGTCTTCAGGCTGTAGTCTTCGGTCCGTAGCTTGACAGGGAGATCGTATATGGCTGAGATCGGGAAAATGAATTCATTGACGGTGCTGCGGAGCTCGGCGCATGGGCTGTTCCTTGACGGGGGCGAGCTCGGCGATATCCTGCTGCCGGGGCGTTATGCCCCGCGCGGCAAGCAACCCGGCGACACGGTCGAGGTCTTTTTGATGTTTGACTCGGAAGACCGCCTGATCGCCACCACGCACAAGCCGCTGGCCATGGTCGGGGAGTTCGCCTGGCTGCGGGTGGTTTCCAGCTCCGGTGCCGGCACCTTTCTCGACTGGGGCCTACCCAAGGATCTGCTGGTACCGTTCCGGGAACAGACCGTCAAGATGCTCGAAGGACGCTCCTACATGGTGCGGATCTATCTCGATCCGGTCAGCAACCGGATTGCCGCCACGGCCCGGCTGGATCGTTTTCTGGACAAGATGTCGGCGCGCTTCAAGGTCGGCCAGGCGGTCGAGCTGCTGATCTGCGCCAGAACCGACCTGGGCTACAAGGCGATTATCGACGGCACCCACTGGGGCATGATCTTCCACAACAACGTCTACCGGCCAATCGCCAGCGGCCAGCGCATCCAGGGCTTCATCCAGCAGATCCGCGAAGACGGCAAGATCGGCCTTTCTCTCGACCCGCCCGGCTATGGGCGCGTCGGGGATGTCGCCGAGGCGATCCTCGCCTACCTGGATAAGCAGGGCGGTTTCATGCCGGTCACCGACAAGACCCCGCCGGAGGAGATCCATGCGCTGTTCGGCATCAGCAAGAAAGCCTACAAACAGGCCGTCGGCGCCCTCTACAAAGCCCGCCAGATCACCTTCGAAGCGGGCGGCACCCGGCGCCTGAACTCCGCGAAATAGCTGCGTCTGTCGCCGCCGCCGGGCACGCTCACCAGGCCGTGGCAGAGGTGGCGGCTGGCTCGGCTTTCACCTTAAGCTCGACCTGCAAACGGCTCATCTTGCGGAAAATCCGCAGCCGCCGCAGCAATGGCCACCAGCCGTAAAGGTAGATATCAATCGGTTTCCACATCGCCACCCAACAGCCGACCGCCAGACCTTCCCTGAACCACCCTGCCGTCGTGGAGCCGGGCAGCTTCGTGGCGATCAACTGGCTGAGCGTGAGGCAAAGCACCATGAAGGCGATTCCGATCAAAAGGCTGACTTGGCCGATCTGCAGCAGATACCGCATCTCACGCTGCGCCGTGCGGGCCTTGCCGAGAAAAAAGTTCCGAACGGCCGCCTCCACAAACTGCCGCGGCTCCATGTCGCCAGTGACCGCCGTTGACGGCTGATCCACATGAACAACCAGCGTAATCGGCTTGGAAACCGGGAACTCCAGCGCCCACCCCGCTATAAAGGCTTCCGCATCCCCATCCAGATCCTTGTCAATGAACGGCGATGGATCCATCGAGTTGAAAAGCTGGCTCAAGTCGCTCAGCTTGAGCTGTATAACCGCCGGAGCCCGCGTCTTCCGGCGATGAAAAATCCCGTGCTTTTTGCGATGTGCTGTCATTTCAATGGCCGGCCGGCCGAGGGCCGCAATTGTACACTACCATCTCGCTGAGCGGCCTTCTGGTATCAGACTTGGCTTGACGCCGGACGGGGTCTTTCTGCCGTTTTGAGGACTCGGGATAACCCATGCAGATCAGCAGCGGAATCTCGGTGCTGCGGGGTAGTTCCAGTTCCTGCTTCAGCGCCTTCTCGTTAAACCAGCCCACATGGCAGGCTCCCAGCCCGAGCGCGGCCGCCTGCAACGCCAGGTGCTCGGAGACGATGCCGATATCGATGAGATAGAACTTCGTGTTCCTGACAAACGATCCTGCCTTCGTCAGGAAACTCCCCCGATCGGCCAGAATCGCTATAATGACCGGCGCCTTGATCACGAACCGGCTGAACCGGTAGATCCCCGAAACTGCGGCGGCGGTAACTTGCTCAAGCCGCTCCGGATCGTCAATCACCACAAAATTCCAAGGCTGGGCATTGCAGGCCGAGGGAGCCAGGCGCGCCACTTCCAGGCAGGAATCGATTTTCTCACGATCAACCCGCTGCTCCAGGAAACTCCGGCAACTGTAGCGCGTCTCCACGAGTTCCTTGAAATCAAACATACCCCCTCCTTTCGTAGCCCCGCCATGCCCGGCTCTGCCTGCTGGACGTCACCTCAACTCGGCTTGCTGGAACCGTCCGCGATCTCCTTCTCGGCATTGCAATGCTCGCAATGAGGAAGCAAGGCGTGCCGGATACCGTGGCATTCCGGACACGCCTCGAACAGGGTAGTTCCGCATGCCGGGCATGAGTACGGGGTGTCTGCTGATGCCTCACTTGGAAGCACGATCTTGTTGACCGTCCGCCGGGTCCAGAACAGGAACTTGCGCGGTCCTGTGCGGATCGGATACTCGCAGACCGGACAGAGAAACCGCTCGTATGCCTCGCGATACTGGCGGGTCAGCCATTGCGCCTTCGGGAACGCGACCACGCGGATGAAGTAGACCAGCAGCTTGACGACGGCGACAAGGAGCCCGATCACGAGTACGTACTTGAAATACCGCGAGGGAAAGTACTCGTGGATGACAAGGGAAATTTTCAGCAGCACCGCGGCTCCGTACCCCAGGAAGAGAGGAAAGTAGATACTGGCCCGTTTCCGTGCAATCAGGAAAGCGCCAGCGGCCAGAAGGGGAATCAGAATCAGGAGCTGGAACACGGCAAGCAGCATTTCATGTTTTTCCCAGAGGCGTTGGTATTCCATCCTGGCAGGTTCACGCTGACGTTCAATCTGCTTCTCGATATTCATCTTCTCGGACTCGAACCGGCGTTTCCTGTCCGTGAGTTCCGAAAGCCCGGCGTTGTACGTCTGGTATTGCTTCTGGCTTTCGAGAAAACGGGCCAGGCTTTCCGAGAGATTCGCCTGTTCCGTTTCCGGCAGGGCGGCCGATTTCTGGATCGCGAGCTTCTGAAGCTCGATCAGTTGGTTGATGGTCTTCTGGAGATTCTGGGAGCTGTCGCTCACGATCCGCATCTCGTCACGCTTGCTGGAAATGGCGACGTCCACATCCTTGATGTCCGTCGCAAGCTTCAGCTCCTGCTCAACAAGTGCCTGATCGACATGCTTTTTCTCGATCTCGTCGTACTGCGGCCCTTGGATCGACTCGATATCCTCGACCAGGAAACCGAGCACCCAATAGACAAGCACCGCGAGAACAACCGTGAACAGGCGTATCGAGAAACGGTGAATCCAAGGTCCCTTGGGACGTGGTGCTGCCTTCATGCTGCCTCCTGTCCAATGTTTAAAACAAACGGCTTTATTTCGCAGACACCCCAAACCGGGGTGTGCTGTTTGCTGCAACCTCGCGTGGCATTGCTTCTATCGCTCAAAGGTAGAGCGGATCGAGGCCGTGTGCAAGAACGTTCTGACGAGGTGGATGCATGTGCAACCCAAGCGACTGGTAAGTTAATGCGCGGCACCCCGATTTCCATGGTGCGGGGGGAAGAACAAGCTGAACGCATTTATGAACGGGTTCTCGCACCGTTCTTCAGGGAGTGCCGATGGCTCTGATTGAGACATCTTTTGACGGGTTCTTTCGCAAGGCTGCCCAGGCTTTGCAACCCTACCTTGACCACGTCGTCTTCATCGGGGGGTGTGCCAACGCCCTTTATCGCCACCACCCCTCTGCCAACCAAGTTGTGATGAGCCCTTTGACTACCTTCGACCTGGATCTGGCGGCACCCAACAGGCTGCCGATCGTTGCGAGTACATCTGTACTGGCCGCCCTTTCATCTGCCGGCATGCGCCCCACTCCGGCCAATCAGAGGACCAACAAGTTCAGGACGTCTCTCGGGGCCAATGAATGCAACCTGTCTTTCGCTGGGAAAGCACGCGCACGCAGGCAACGACAGGTCGGTGAGCCCGAGGCGGAGCCCTCTCAGTAATCAAGGAATTGGCATGAGAAGAGCGTGCATAGATGAGATACGGCGTTTTGTCGCTACCGGCGATTACGACATGGTGCATGCGGTTTGGCCGGGACGCCACGCTCTTGAGCGGATGCATGCGGGGGATGCGGCGCTGCGAGCCGCTCTGGCCGATGCCCTGCGCCAACGGACAAAGGGACTGGCATTCACCTCCATGCCCCCGGATTTCGATGCAGGCCGGTTCGTCCTCAGCAAGGTCCGACCCATGGTATGTGGGCTCTTTCCGGCAAAGGAACGGCAGGTCATACTCAATCCGTCGCCATGGCGTATTTCAAGGACGGCGATCCGTTCGACGATTGGGTGGTCAATGAAGCGGCGCACGTGTTCCACAACTGGAAGCGTGCCTATGTGGGTCTGCCGCAGACGCGTACGCGCGAATTCCTGCTGAACATTGCCTTCGCCAAGCGGGAGGTATTCGCATCCGCATGCGAGGCCTATTCCCGCATCCTGGAGCGGACCAAATGCCCTGCCGACAGGCGACGGTTGTATGCCGAATATGTTGAGAAATGGGGGCATCATTGCGATAAGGCGGATCGGGCAGAATTGGTGGATGCGTTGGCGGCGGCTGTTGAGGCCCGGAACGGATGGAAATATATTATGGCGCATTGCAGTCCGCCCCGGTGCCCCCAGACCCACGGACATGGGCGCGTATGATTATCTCGCCTATTTCAATAAGCTGAGGCTCTTGCAAAACCCCTCGCTGTGCCCGCTTGAAGTGAGGCAGAATATAGTCAGGCAAGCGGCACGGGCATAGGTGAGTTCACAGGGTGGTTAGCTCGCAACGGTCACCGTCCGGTTTGTGAAATGTGAAGACCCCGACGCCATGCTCGATCAGAAAACACCTTGCCGAAGCCTCAGCCGGAGTCAGGCTGAGAATGCCTTTTGCAACACACGGCGCAGGGCGGGTTCATCCGGTGCCGCCAGCAGGGCCGTCACCCACTCGACATCCCGCACTAGGCGCGCCAGGGCGGAAAGCACCTGCAGGTGCCGGTCTGGCGGCCCGCCTTCAGGCCCGAGCAATACCAGCACGACCCGCGCGTGCGTACCGGCCAGCGACAGACCATCCGGATTCACCAGCACGAACAGACCGGGCTTCGCCACAAACGGCGTATGCCCATGCACCAGCACAACATCCTTGACCAGTTCGATCGGGAAATCCGCCGCCGCCTGGCGGACCACTTCGCAAACGCCCTCGAATACTCCCGGGAGCGCGCCGAAGGACGGCTTAAGCAAATCCTGCAGCGCCGCTTCCCATGGCTGCCCGGACGCGGCCCTCAGGACCCCTTGCAGGGCAACAAGATCACGCAAGCTGTCGGATGGCGGCAGCGGGCAGGCCTCGTCGTCGAACGAAGGTAATTCCGGGTAAATCAGGATCGCATCCCCCTCCGGCAACGCCTTTGGCAGGCGGTCAAGCCCCGGTCTCCAGGAGACACCGCCCTCACGCGCCGTCAGCAGGATGCGCAGCGTCTCCTGCCGATCCGGTGCCAGCAACAATCGCCGCACATCCCCCCACCCTGCCACCGGCGGCCATTCCACTTCCAAGGCCGGCTTCAGTGTCGCCACCTTCCCCGCGACACGCTCTCGACTGTCGGCCGGGCAAATGACAGTCAAGACGGCCCCGATCTGATGCGTCAGGCGCCAGACAAGCTGCATCGATTCCGTAAACCCGGCCTCACGCTCGGCGTTCGGCGGAATCGCCAGCAGGACCCGTTTGACTGTGTTCAGCGGTTCGACCAGACGGCACGCGAGCACACGTGGTTGACAGGTATGCAACACATCATCCAGGATCCCCCCGAAAACGGCGGTTCCGACCGCCCCCGCCTTCGACCAACCCAGCAACACGGTGGATGCACGCAGCTCCACAGCCGCGCGTCGCACCCCTTCCGAAACGCCCGCAGCCACGCGGATCGCCGGGGCAACCGGAACATCGGCGGCGGTCGCCTGCGAGATCGTGCCAAACAGCATTTTCTCGTTGGCCGCCACGTCCGTGGCCACCTCGGACTCGCTGGTGACCACACGCAGCGGCAGCAGCGGTTCGTGGCTATCGCGTCCGCGCAGCAGCATCCCCAATTCCATCAGCCGCTCGGCCGTCAGCGGATTATCGACCGGCACCAATATCCGGCTGCTCTCCGCGTCCGTGCGCTCGGCGTCCGAGGGCATGCTCAACGCCACACGCCGGCCAAAATAATCGGTAATCCAGGGACTGACCATGCAAGTGGCCAGGATCATCATCAGCGTCCCGTTCAGCACCGCTTGGTCAAAAATCTCCAGCCGGACCCCTACCATGACTGCGGCCAGCGTGGCGGCGGCCTGCGTGACCGTCAGACCGAAAATCACCCAGCCTTCATCCCGCGTATACCCCAGCAGGCACTGGGCGGCGAACGAGGCCACCAGCTTGGTGCCGAAGACCGCTACCACCATGAAACCGCCGACGACCCAGGTCGCGCGATCCGCCAAAAACACCTGTGGATCGACGACCATGCCGACCGAGATCAGGAAAAAGGGGATAAACAAATGGCGGCCGACAAATTCCACCCGGTTCATCAGCGCGCTTTGCGGGGGCACCAGCCGGTTGAGTGTCAGTCCCGCGAGGAACGCGCCGATGATCGGTTCCACGCCGGCCAGGCCGGACAGTGAACCGCAGAGGAATGCCACCAGCAACACGAACAGGAACTGCTCGCCGCCATCGCGCCCGACCCGGCGGAAGAACCATCGACCCACCAACGGCACGCCGATCAGCACCACCGCCAGGAAAGCACCGAACGAAAGAGCCAGCCGCAGCAGGAACACCCAGGCGAAAGACTCCTGTCCGTGCAATTCGACGATCACCGCCAACACCAGCAACGCCAAGGTATCCGTGATCAGCGTCCCGCCGACCGTCACCGTCACCGAGAGCTTGCGCTGCAGGCCGAGCCGGCTGAGCTGGGGATAGGTCAGCAGCGTGAACGAGGCCAGCATGCTGGCCAGCAGGATCGCCTTGGTCCATCCGAAATCCAGCAGCCAGACGGCCGCCAGCGTACCGACCACCTGCGGGATCGCGAAGCTCAGCCCCCCCAGCAGGATACTGCTGTTGCGATTGCGAACGAAATCCTGAACGTTGATTTCCAGGCCGGCCAGGAACATGATGTAGAGCAGGCCGACGGTGCCCCAGACTTCGATCGCCTGGCCGCGTTCCAGCAGTCCGAGACCGTTCTCGCCGAAAAGCATCCCGGCCAGAATCAGCAGGATGATATCGGGGATGCGGACCAGGCGCCCCAGCAAGGGCAGCACCAGCACCAACGCCACCACCAGCGCAATGATCAGCACCGGCTCCTGCAGCGGTATGGACGGAACCTGCATCAGCGCCCCGAGCGGCAGCGTCGGCATTATCATTTCGGCCTCCAGTCAAAGTAGCCCAGTCGCGCCGCGACTGAGGCGGCGGGAATGCGCGTACGATACGCAAATACCGCGAGAAGCCAATCAACCATTCGCTTACAACACTGGAGCCGCACTCGCGGCGCGAGTGGGCTACAGTTGGCTACCGATCAGACTGCAAACATATCGCCATACCTCGCCTACCGGATCTTGTTCGCTTCGCGACGCTTCTTGATGATCTCCTCGGAAATCGAGAACGGCACCGTCTCGTAGCGTTCGAAATGCATGGTGAAAGCACCCCGACCGGAGGTCATCGTACGCAGATCGTTGGAGTAGCCGAACATTTCGCTCAGCGGCACCATACCATGCACGACCTTCTGCCCGTGCTGGTCGTCCATGCTCTCGATACGACCGCGGCGCGAGCAGATCGAGCCTGTGATCCCGCCCATGTATTCCTCGGGGGTGACAACCTCCACCGACATGACCGGTTCGAGCAGCTCCGGATGCGCCTTCATGAACAGCGTCCGGAAGCAAACGCGGGCCGCCTCGATGAAGGCGAACTCACTGGAGTCGACATCATGCGACGAGCCGTCGTAGACCGTGACCTTCACATCCACCACGGGGTAGCCGGCATACGGGCCCTTCACCATGGCCCGAATGACGCCCTTCTCAACCGCCGGGATGAATTCCGACGGGATGTTGCCGCCCTTGACCTCGTTGACGAAAGCGAACGGGTGCCCCGGATCGGTCGGTTCCAGGCGCAGGTAGCAATGCCCGTACTGACCGCGACCGCCGGTCTGCTTGGCGTGCTTGTAGTCGCCTTCCACCTTGATCGTCGCCGTCTCGCGATAGGCGACTTCCGGCCGACCAACAGTACCGACCACACCGAATTCGCGTTTCAGGCGTTCGACGAGCACCTCGAGATGCAATTCACCCATACCGGAAATAATGGTCTCCTCGGTCTCCTCGTCAAAATGCACGATAAAGGTCGGATCCTCATCTGCCAGCCGATGCAGCGCCTCGCCCATCTTGTCGTTGTCATTCCGTGTTTCAGGTTTGATGCTGATCGAGATCACCGGAGCTGGGAACTCAATGGATTCGAGCACGATCGGTTTGCTCTTGTCGCAGAGCGTATCCCCGGTACGCGTGTCGGAGAGCCCGACGACGGCGACGATATCGCCCGCATAGGCGACGTCGATATTCTCCTGGCGGTTGGAATGCATGCGCAGCAGACGTCCGACCCGCTGGACTTTTTCCTTCACGGAGTTATAGACTGCATCGCCGGCATTGAGCGTACCGGAGTAGATCCGGATATAAGTGAACTTGCCCATATGCTTGTCGCTCATGATCTTGAACGCCAAGGCCGAGAACGGCTCGGAATCGTCATGATACCTGACAATCGATTCATCCTTGGCATGGATGATGGGCGGGACATCAGCAGGTGACGGCAGGTAGGCAACCACCCCGTCAAGCATGGGCTGCACCCCTTTATTCTTGAAGGCCGAGCCACAGAAGACCGGTACAATCTTGCGGGCAATGGTGGCTTCGCGGACAACCTTGCGGATCTCCGCCTCTGTCAACTCGCCGCCTTCCAGGAACTTCTCGAGCAAGTCATCGCACTGTTCAGCACTCTTCTCAACCAGGTTTGCGCGCCAGGTGTTGGCCACCTCAACCAGATCAGCAGGAATCTCCTCTTCGTGGAACGCGGTGCCGTTGTCCGCCTCATCGAAGATGATCGCCTTCATGGTGATCAAATCAACCACCCCGCGCAGGTTTTCCTCCTTGCCGATGGGGATGACCATGGGAACCGCATTGGCTCCGAGAATTTTCTGAATACGGCTGACCACATGGAAGAAGTCGGCACCGATCCGGTCCATCTTGTTGATGAAGGCAATCTTGGGCACATTGTACTTTTCACTCTGCCGCCAGACCTGCTCGGACTGCGGCTGTACACCGCCAACCGCGCAAAACAGCGCCACCGCGCCGTCGAGCACGCGCAGGCTGCGTTCCACCTCGGCCGTGAAGTCCACGTGCCCGGGCGTGTCGATCAGCGAGATCTGGTGCCCTCTCCACTCCGCGGTCGTGGCGGCGGAGGTAATCGTGATCCCACGCTCCTGCTCCTGGTCCATCCAGTCCATGATCGCGGCGCCATCATGCACCTCGCCGATCTTGTGCGTGCGCCCGCAATAATAGAGGATGCGTTCGCTGCAGGTGGTCTTGCCGGCATCGATATGCGCCATGATGCCGATATTACGGACTTTCGATAAAGGGTATTTCCTCGCCATTTGATGCTCCAACAACATTATCCAAGTTTATAATCAGGGTTCTTGAAAGAATTCCTCATGATGCCCGATGTTAGCCCGGCTTTCAAGCCTTATTTTTCCAACCCCATTTCCAAATCCGAGGCGCTGGCCGGATGCCCTTGACAAAGGCGGGTATCCATGCCATTCGTTCAGTCCTGACTTGAATAAGACATAGGGAGGAAATCATGCTGGAAACGGTAGCACAAAACGGCACATGGGTTGCGATCCTGATCCCGCTCGCCATCATGCTGGCCCGGATCTGCGACGTCACCCTCGGAACCCTGCGGATCATTTTTGTCTCGCGCGGCATGAAGATACTGGCACCCCTGCTTGGCTTTTTCGAGGTCTTGATCTGGTTGATCGCGATCGGGCAGATCATGCAGAACCTGTCGAGCTGGACCCATTATGTCGCCTATGCCACCGGGTTTGCCCTTGGCAACTTCATCGGCATCCTGGTCGAGGAACGGTTGGCCGTGGGCATGCTGGCCGTCCGTATTATCACCCAGAAGGAAGCAACCGGGCTGATCGCTGAATTGCGGCGGCAGAAAATCGGCACCACCAGCATTGATGGACGCGGTATGACGGGAAAGGTCTCGCTGATCTTTTTGATCATCAATCGCCAGCACCTGCCCCTGATCCAGGCGCTTGTCCAGAAGTATAATCCCCAGGCGTTTGTCTCGGTCAGCGACGTACGCTCGGTCCAGGAAGGCTATTTCCCGAAACGGGATTCCGGAAGAGGCGTGCTTGGCCGCCTGCTGGATACCAGTCTCAAACGCAAATAGTGGCAGCTTGACCTGCATGCGGGGCTGGCGTAGTATCGCGCGATTGTGTTGAGGCATCCACGGGGGTTGAAAAATCCGCAGATACCGGGAATGGGAGACTAATTTTGGCCATGACAGTACGGACACGCATCGCACCCTCACCGACCGGCGCACCGCATATCGGTACCGCCTACATCGCGCTTTTCAATTACGCCTTCGCCAAGCGGCACGGCGGCCAGTTCATCCTGCGCATCGAGGACACCGACCAGGTGCGTTCGACGCGGGCCTCCGAGGAGGCCATTCTCGAAGCCCTGCGCTGGATCGGGCTGCCCTGGGACGAAGGCCCGGACGTCGGCGGCGACAAGGGCCCGTACCGCCAGAGCGAGCGCACGGCCATCTACCGCGAGCAGTGCGACGTTCTCGTCCGCGCGGGCAAGGCCTATCCCTGCTTCTGCACCTCCGCACGCCTCCACGAGCTGCGTACCCGCCAGGAGGCGGAGAAGACCCGCATCGGCTACGATGGCCACTGCGCCGGGCTCTCCGCAGAAGCCGCGCAACAGCGCATCGACGCCGGTGAGGCTTATGTGATCCGGCTGCGGACACCGGCCGAAGGCGAATGCGTGCTGAAGGACTACTTCCGCGACGAGATCCGCATCCCCTGGGAAACGATCGACGACCAGGTCCTGCTCAAGGCCGACGGCTTCCCGACCTATCACCTGGCCAATGTGGTGGATGATCACCTGATGGAAATCTCGCACGTCATCCGCGGTGAGGAGTGGATCAGCTCAACCCCCAAGCACCTGCTGCTCTACGAGGCCTTCGGCTGGACCCCGCCGGTGTTCGCGCATCTGCCACTGCTGCGCAATCCCGACAAATCCAAGCTTTCCAAACGCAAGAACCCCACCGGCATCCTCTTCTACCGTCAGGCCGGCTACCTGCCGGAAGCCCTGCTGAACTTCCTGGGGCTGATGGCCTACAGCCCGGCCGACGGCAACGAGACATTCGACCTGGAGACCATGGCCCGCACATTCGATCTCGACCGTGTCAGCCTGGGAGGACCGATCTTCGATCTCCAGAAGCTGCAGGCCTTCAACGGCCGCTACATCCGCGACCTTGACGCCGCCGCCCTGCTGGAACGCCTGAAAGCGTGGATGCTCAATGACCGGACCTGGTCAGCCCTCGTCCCGCTGGCCCAACCGCGACTGAACCAGCTCGCCGACTTCGTGCCGCTGACCGCCTTCGTGTTCGCCGACCGCCTGCCGCTGGACACGGCGGCACTGACCAAGGGGTTCGAGGATCCCGCGCAGGCCGCCACGTTGCTCCAGATTGCACAGTGGGAAATCGAGCGGGCGACGGACTGGAACGCCGACGCGATCAAGGCGCTGTTCAGCCGGATGGCTGAAAAAGAGGAACTGAAATTCAAGACCCTGCTGGGGCTGTTCTTCACTGCCTTGACCGGCAGCGCGGTCTCGCTGCCGCTGTTCGATGCCATGGCCCTGATGGGCCGCGACCTTTGCCTGCGGCGCGTCCAGTACGCGCAGGAGACGCTTGCCGCCGAAGGCACCGTCCTGAGCGGCAAGGCCGCCAAGAAACTGATAAACGATTACGAGCAACGCTACCGGAAGGATACATAATCATGGCTGACGCAGACAACATGCCCGTGTCGAACTTCATACGCGATATGATTGACCGCGACCTCGCAAGCGGCAAGCACCAGAACGTGATCACCCGCTTCCCGCCCGAGCCGAACGGATACCTGCATATCGGGCACGCGAAGTCCATCTGCCTGAACTTCGGCATCGCCCAGGACTACAACGGCCAGTGCAACCTGCGGTTCGACGACACCAACCCCACGGCCGAGGATGTCGAATACGTGGAATCAATCATCGAGGATGTCCGCTGGCTGGGCTTCGACTGGGGCAAAAACCTGTTCTTCGCCTCGGACTACTTCGAGCAGATGTACATGTACGCCGAGGAAATGATCCGCAAGGGCCTGGCTTACGTCTGTACGCTCACCCCCGATGAGTTCAAGGATTACCGCGGCGTGCCGACGCGCCCAGGGAAGAACAGCCCCTGGCGGGATCGACCGGCCGCGGAAAACCTGGACCTGTTCCGGCGCATGAAGGCGGGCGAATTCGCCGACGGCGAGTACGTCCTGCGCGCCAGGATCGACATGGCCTCGCCGAACCTGCACCTGCGCGACCCGGCCATCTACCGCATCCGCCGCGCGCATCATCACCGCACGGGCGACCGCTGGTGCCTCTATCCGATGTATGACTTCGCCCACGGACTCGAGGATGCGATCGAGGGAATCACGCATTCGATCTGCACCCTGGAGTTCGAGGTCCACCGCCCGCTCTACGACTGGCTGCTCGACCAGCTCGATGTCCCCTGCCACCCGCAGCAGATCGAGTTCGCGCGCCTCAACCTGACCTACACGGTCATGAGCAAGCGCAAGCTGCTCGAACTGGTGAAGAACGACGTGGTCAGCGGCTGGGACGACCCGCGCATGCCAACGGTCTGCGGCCTGCGCCGCCGCGGCTACACCCCGGCGTCGATCCGCGCGTTCTGCCGCCGCATCGGCGTGACCAAGACCGACAGCCTGACGGATATCGCCCTGCTGGAGCACTGCATCCGCGAGGAACTCAACGAGTCGGCGATTCGCGCCATGGCCGTACTCGACCCGGTCAAGCTGGTCGTCACCAACTATCCCGCGGACAAGACCGAGATGCTCGAGGGCATCAACAACCCCGCCGACCCGCAATCGGGAGTACGCGAGATCCCCTTCTCACGCGAGCTTTACATCGAGCGCGACGATTTCATGGAGGAGGCCCCGAAGAAGTACTACCGCCTCAAGCCGGGCCAGGAAGTGCGCCTGCGCTACGGGTACCTGGTCATCTGCACGGGTTGCGTCAAGGACCCGGCCACCGGCGCGGTGACGGAAGTGCACTGCACGTACGATCCAGAAACCCGCGGCGGCAACGCCCCCGACGGACGGCGCGTCAAGGGCACGATCCACTGGGTCTCGGCCGCGCACGCGGCGGACGCGGAGGTGCGGCTGTACGACCGGCTGTTCAACGTCGAGCGTCCGGACGATGTACCAGAGGGCGGGCACTTCACCGATAACCTGAATCCCGATTCGCAGCGCAGCGTGCAGGCGAAGGTCGAACCGATACTGGCGCAGGCCTCCCCCGGCGAGCGGTTCCAGTTCGAACGGACCGGCTACTTCATCGCCGACGCCAAGGATTCGGCCCCCGGCAAAGCGGTCTTCAACCGCATCGTCGCCCTGCGCGACTCCTGGGCAAAGGCAGGCGGGGCGTCGTCGTGAAACGGCTCGGCACAGCCTCGCCCTCCTGTGGCGGCAACAGCGGTGAATTACCTAATGGAGGGCGAACCTGTGGTGAGCCGGGGGGCGGTGTCATGACGCAACGCACCAAAAAAGCCCCGCCCCTGCGGATCGCCGTACTCGGCAGCGGCAGCGGCAGCAACTGCCAGTCGCTGATCGACGCCATCGCGGCGGGTACGCTTAACGCCGAGATCACCGGCATCTTCTCGGACGTGGAGGGTGCCCCGATCCTCGATCGCGCCCGACGCCACGGCATCCCCTGCCGCTACCTGAGCGGATCCCCGTTCAAGACCAAGATCGATGGCGAGGCCGAAACGCGCTACCTGGCGGCGCTGGAGGCCTGCGGCGCGGAGGTCATCGTCCTGGCGGGCTTCATGCGGATCGTCAAGCACAGGCTGCTATCGGCCTATGCCGGGCGGATCGTGAACATCCACCCCTCGCTACTGCCCGCCTTCCCGGGGGTCAAGAGCTGGGAACAAGCGCTGCGCTACGGCACCAAGCTGGCCGGTTGCACCGTCCATTTCGTCGATGAAGGCACTGACACCGGGCCGATTATTATCCAGCGCGCCGTGCCCGTGCTCGACGACGACACCCCCGAAACCCTGCATGCCCGCATCCAGGTCGAGGAGCACATCGCCTACCCCGAGGCCCTGCGCCTGATCGCCGACGGGCGCAGCACCATCCGCGACCACCGCGTCGTGCAGGCCTGATGCCTGCACCACGCGCTTGCATTGTGCGCCCGTTGCTGGCAAGCTTCCCGCCATGGCTGTTCAACCCCTTTTCGATGAACCCTTTCTGCGTGCCCAATGGGGCTCGGAGTTCGAGTCCTTCCAGGAATGTCCCGAGGCTACGGCCCTGCTGGCACGCCTGCGGGCCTGGGCCAACCGTGAACAGCTCAACGAGCGCTCCTCCGAGGCCGCCTTCATCCAACGCTTTTTCGTTGAAACCTGGGGCTACCGCCTGCAGGGCCATGCCGAGGCCGGCGACGCCTATACCTGCCGCCCGCCATCCCAGGTGGCCCGCGCGGGCCAGTCCGGCGGCACCGGCTTTGCCGATCTGGCGCTGGGGAACTTCAGCCGCGACGGCATTCCCCAGGTGCTTTGCGAGTTCAAGGATATCCGCTCCGGGCTTGATGCCCGCCAGCTCCGCAAGAACAACGACCGCTCGCCCGTGGACCAGTGCTTCGATTACCTCCAGTCCGCCTGGCAGACGCGCGACCGCGACGCCCTGATCGAGCCCGCCTTCGCGCTGGTGACGGACATGAACGAGTTCCGTCTCTATACCCGCCGCCTTGGCAAGACCCAGTACCAGCGATTCGTCATCAAAGGGTCCGGCAGCACCACCGATCCCGATCTTCTATCCGATCACCCCACCGCCGCCTTCCGCCGCTTTGTCTTCTGGCGGCTCCTGCGGCCTGATTTACTGCTTGCCGAACGCGGCGCGCCGCCGCTCGACACCCTCCTGCGCGACCAGATCACCCGCGAGAAGGCCATCGAGAAAACCTTTTACCGCGAATACCACGACTACCGCCAGTTTGTCTTCCGCACCCTCGTCGAGGCCAATCCCGATTTCCCCGGCACGCGCGGGCGGCTTGTGCGCCTGACCCAGCGCTTTCTCGACCGCTGCATCTTCATCCTCTTCTGCGAGGACATGGGCCGCGTCCTGCGCTATCCGCCCGAGCTGCTGCGCGATCTGCTAATGGAGGAAAGCCAGAGCCGCTTCTACAACCCCGAGGGCACGCGTCCCTGGGATGCGATGCGCGACCTCTGCCGGGCCATGCGCGAGGGTGGCCACTTCGGCCCGCACACGATTGACCGCTTCAACGGCGGACTCTTCGAGCCCGACCCCGAACTCGATGCCTTGCGCATTCCCGCCAAGGTCTTCTGTGCGCCCGGCCAGGCCGGCGCCATACTCGAACACCCCCGCACGCTGCTCTATTTCTCCGGCGCGTACAACTTCGGACTCACCGGCGATTCCGGCGAACGCGCCATCAGCCTCTACACCCTTGGCCGCATCTTCGAGCAGTCCATTACCGAACTCGAGATCATGGAAGCCGAAGCCGACGGCCGCCTCTCGCTCAACCGGCTCACCAAGCGCAAATGCGACGGCGTCTACTACACCCCCGAATGGGTCGTGCGCTATCTCGTTGAGCAGACCCTCGGCACGCGCCTCGACGACATCAAGACCCGAAAGATTTAAGTCGGACATTTTGTAGGGATCGATATAGGCGAGAATTCGTCTTAACTTCCCGCCATAAACGGCGGGAGCAATAACACCTTGGATTCCTTGAAGCATGTTGCGAAGGTTAAAATAGACGCGTCAACAAAAAGTGTGTAGTACCGATCTGTGATCCTGTCCGTGGATAGAGGGTAATCCCTCACCGCTTTTCATGTGAACATACGAATACAAAGCCAGATCCAAGTTTGTCTGACCTCTAAAATAACTGAATCGTCTCACCCAATCTCTCAGTTTCCCGATCTGTTGTTCGATGGCGTTGGAGGTATAAATTGATTTCCAATCGTCTTTGGGGAAATCAAAATAGGTAAGAGTTCTCTCAAAGCCCTGTTTAAAGAGCCGCACAGCCTCCGGCTCAAGAGACCGCCAGCCCTTGATGAACGCCCCCAAGCGTTCGATTGCCTCATGCCTTGAGGACGACAGCCGATAAATATCTCCGGCCTGACGCGTCATCCCTTTGCGATGAGATAAATCGTTCAAATGGTCGTTTATATTCTTTATCTTGTGGAAAGCGCAGAGCTGCCGCTTCACATGCGGGTACTCGAGCTTAAGGGCAGCGGTAATGCCCTTGGAATCATCCGTGATAAATAAATCCGGTGTTTTCAAGCCCTTTTCTTTTAGGTGTAAAAGCAGACTTCTAATCGCCGTCTCATGTTCAGATCTAACAGTTACCCAACCTAGAATCTCTTTTTGTTTGTCATGGTTCATTCCCAAGGCGATTAAAACCACTCGTTTTTTGAGCTCCAGGCCGTCATAGAAGGTGATTTCCATGCCGTCTATGAAGATATAGGGCCAGAATTTATCAATCTTCTTTATGCGGTATTCCTTAAGGCTTCCCTCGAATCTTCTAACAAGCTTTTGAAGAAAGCTCCTGGAAAAACGCGACTGGCCGAAAGCCTCGATGATTTCCTGCGCGGATCCTGATCCTCGGGAGTAAAGATAGGTCTTCAACATCGCGTCCAAGACCTTTGGCTGAACTCTCTCCCAAAGTCCGAAGGCGCTATAGTGGATCTTAATCTTTCTGGCTCTGGGGATCGTAAAGGATGGGATGCAGCCATTCATGACTTCAAAAGAGCGTTGCCGGAAGCCGTTACGATCATCCTGACGAAGGGAGGAACCTTTCTCATGCCAAGAGGCACCGATCTGCATCTTAAATTCCTCGTTGATCTGTTCTTGAATCATTTGCCGGACATCTACTTGCCGGCGTTTTTCAAATTCATCCCAGAACATCGTCCTCATCATTTGTGTACATTCCCGCCATTCTGTGGTACTATTGGCCTTGAAGTTCAGCTCTATCATGGGTACATCTCCTTTTGTGGTTGGCAGCCATAAGGAATGTACCCATTGTCTTATCCACATATCAACAGATATTCACAAAGAAAGAAAAAGCAGCAAAAAGAAAGAAACCATTGCTGCTGCCTTCCTTCAACTACACACTTTAGTTTAAACCTCCCGACGGCTAGTCAATGATGCTTTCAAATTTCTTCCCTTGCCCCAAATG
>CAZOXS010000207.1:0-14550 GCA_964583785.1 uncultured Victivallales bacterium | reverse complement strand
CGACCTTGCCGCGCGCACGAATCCGGCGGAAATCACCACTGGCGCCATTGCCGACTGCATGCAGATCACGCAGGGGGCGCTCTTCCGGCATTTCCCGACCAAGGACGCCATCTGGGAGGGCGTCATGGACTGGGTGGCCGGCCACCTACTCGGCCGGCTGGATGCGGCGGCCGCGGCGGCGGCATCACCCTCGGACGCGCTGGAGGCCGTCTTCCGGGCGCATGTGGACTTCGCCGTTCGACTACCCGGGGTTCCGCGCATCCTGTTCAGCGAATTGCAGCGTCCCGGAGCGACTCCTGCCAAACGCATGGCGCAGAAGATCATGGCGCAATATGCCGAACGGCTGACGGCACTGATCGAGACAGGCAAGACCGCAGGCGAACTGGCCACTGATATCGACACCAAAGCCGCCGTAGCGTTGTTTATCGGTTCCATCCAGGGACTGATCATCCAGGCACTGCTGGCGGGCAATGTGAAGCAGATGCGCCAGCAGGCGGACGGCGTGTTTGGCCTGTATCTGCGCGGCATCAGGAAAACAGCATGAAAAAGATACGTATCGAGAAACGCACTCTGGCCATCATCGTTGTGCTGGTCCCCCTGCTGGCGGCATTCCTGTATGTCGCGCTGCGTTCCGGTCCGCTGGCGGCGGTGCCGGTCACGGCGACAACCGTCGAAAGCCGCGCCATCCGCCCGGCTCGTTTCGGCATCGGCATCGTCGAGGCGCGGTTTAGCCATCGCATCGGCCCGATCGTTCCCGGCCGGGTTCTGCGGGTGCATGCGGATGTGGGTGACTCTGTCAAGGCCGGACAGGTACTGGGTGAGATGGATCCGGTGGATCTGGACGCGCGGATCACCGCCCAGGAGGCGGCGCTGGCGCGGGCATCGGCACAGGTTGTTGCCGCCGAGGCGCAGATCCGCGAGGCCACCGCCCGCCAGCGGCATGCCCTCACGCAGGCACAGCGTTATACGGAACTGGCCGAAGCACGGACAACAAGCCAGGAACTGCTGGATGCGAAACAGCAGGACCTTGAGCTTGCCGAGGCGGGACTGGAGGCGGCACAGGCCGGACGGGAAGCGGCCCGTCAGGAGCAGGCGCGAATACAGTCCGAACGCGAGGCACTACGCGAGCTGCGTGCCAATCTGCGCCTGATAGCCCCGACAGACGGTCTGGTCACGGCGCGACATGCCGAGCCAGGCGACACCGTCACCACTGGCCAGCCGGTGATCGAGTTGCTGGTACCGGAAAGCATCTGGATCAACGCCCGCTTCGATCAGGCCGCTGCCGCCGGATTGCAGGCCGGCCAGCCAGCGCAGATTGTCCTGCGTTCGCAGGGCGGACGAACCGTGCCGGGACGGGTGCTGCGCGTCGAGCCACTGGCGGATGCCGTAACCGAGGAACTGCTGGCAAAAGTCGTGTTCGATGCCATTCCTGCTCCCCTGCCAGCCCTTGGGGAACTGGCGGAAGTCACGATCGCACTGCCGCCGCTGCCAACCGCACCCGTGGTCCCGAACGCCAGCATCCAGCGGGTTGGAGGGGCACTGGGAGTCTGGCGGCTCACGGAGGGAGAGCTCGAATTCGCACCGGTCAAAACCGGCGCCCAGGATTTTGACGGCAACATACAGATCCTGGAAGGGGTAGATTCGGGCGACCGGGTGGTGGTCTACAGTCGGCGGATGCTGGATCGGCGAGCCCGCATACAGGTGGTGGAACGGCTTTCGGAGAAACCGCGATGATCAGCCTGGCCGGACGCGATATCCAGCATGCCTGGGGTAAGTTCATCTTCACCGGGGCGGGTCTCGGGCTTCTGATCGGCGTGACGCTGACCATGGCCGGGGTCTACCGCGGCATGGTGGACGACGCCATGGTGCTGCTGGACAACAGCGGTGCCGACCTGTGGGTTGTGCAGAAGGATACGCTGGGCCCCTATGCCGAGCCCTCCAGCATGCAGGACGACCTCTATCGCGCGATTGCCGGTATGCCGGGAGTCGCCCGCACCGCGAACATTACCTACCTGACGATGCAGGTGCGCCGCGGCGATGCCGATGTGCGTGCCATGGTGGTCGGCGTCCAGCCGGGTGCCGCCGGCATGCCCGGACAACCGCGGCACCTGATTGCCGGAAGGCACATCACCCGCAGCCACTACGAGGCCGTGGCGGATGTGACATCGAAGTTCAAGATCGGCGACCGAATCCGCATCCGGCGTCATGAGTACACCGTCGTCGGCCTGACGCGCCGGATGGTGTCATCCGGCGGCGACCCGATGATCCTCATCCCGCTCAAGGACGCCCAGGAAGCGCAGTTCCTCAAAGACAACGACGCGCTCGTGCGACAGCGGCGGCGGACGGCACGCAATCCGGCCTTCAACCGTCCGGATGCGCCCGGTCTGTTGAGCGCCATAAACGACTTGCAGAACGTCAGCACGCACGTCAACGCCGTGCTCGTGCAGCTTCTCCCCGGGGCCCTACCGGATGCGGTCGCCGAGCCTATCCGCCGCTGGAAACGCCTACAGGTCTATACCCGCCCGCAGATGCAGACTATCCTGGTCAGCAAACTGATTGCCACCTCGGCGCGGCAGATCGGGATGTTCCTGGTCATCCTGACGTTTGTCAGTGCCTGTATCGTGGCCTTCATCATCTACACCCTGACGCTGGGCAAGATCCGCGAGATCGCGGTACTCAAGCTGATCGGCACCCGTAACCGCACCATCGCGGGCATGATCATGCAGCAGGCGATCGGACTTGGACTCCTCGGATTCGTGGTCGGGCGAATCGCCGCAACCTACTGGGCCACGGTTTTTCCAAAATATGTACTGCTGCTGCCAGCCGATTCGGCACGCGGCTTGGTGGCCGTCGTGGTGATGTGCACGCTGGCCAGCACGCTGGCCATCCACACGGCATTGAAGGTTGATCCGGCGGAAGCGATAGGCGGTTGATCATGCGCAAACACGGCATCACGGTTGAGAATCTGCGCAAGCGCTACGGCAAGGGCGATACCGCCGTGGACGCGCTCAAGGGCGTGGATATGCAGGTCGCGCCCGGCGAGGTGGTCGGCCTGATCGGCCCGTCGGGCTCCGGCAAGTCCACCATGCTCAAATGTCTCGGCGCGGTTATCGAACCGACCGGAGGACGCATGACCCTGGGCGACAGGGTGATCTACGACGGCGGCTGGAAGCTGAAGGACCTGCGGGCGTTGCGGCGCGATCAGATCGGTTTCGTCTTCCAGGCCCCGTACCTGATCCCGTTCCTGAATGTGATCGACAACATCGCGCTGCTGCCTATGCTGGCGGGCAGCTCCAATGCGGATGCCCGCAAACGGGCGCTGGAGCTACTCGACGCGCTGGATGTGGCGCACCGCGCCGGTGCCATGCCAGCGCAGCTTTCCGGTGGCGAACAACAGCGGGTCTCGATCGCGCGGGCGCTGGTGAATCATCCGCCCGTGATCCTGGCTGACGAGCCCACCGCCCCGCTCGACAGCGAACGGGCGCTGGCGGTAATCCGGATCCTGAACCGGATGGCCCGGCAGTACGACACCGCCGTCATCGTGGTCACGCACGACGAGAAGATCATTCCGACCTTCAAGCGCATCTATCACATCCGTGACGGGCTTACGGAGGAAGAGGCCGGAGAAGGGAAGGGATTCGAATGAAAAAGTGGATTGGCATCATCCTGCTGGCTGGCGGCTGCGCCACAACGCCCGATTACAAAACCCCGCCGGCGCCCGCCGTTACCGGCTATACCGCTTCACCGATGCAGACAGGCGGCGGCGATACCCAGCGCCTAGTGGAAGGGGCAACCGTCGCGCCGTCATGGTGGCAGGCCTTCGGTAGCGCGAAACTCGATGCCCTCATCGAACAGGCCCTGCTGGCCAGTCCCACGCTCGAAGCCGCGCACGCGACCCTTCGGCAGGCGCAGCACACTTACGCCGCGCGGTCAGGCGACACACGCTACCCGCAGGTCGATGCCGCCCTCGGCGCATCTCGCCGCCGCTTCACCGGAGCCGCCAATGGCCAGCCCGGCGCCGAGAACACCTTCAACCTCTATGGCGCCTCGGTCAGCCTGCATTACGACGCCGACCTGTTCGGCGGCAACCGCCGGGCGCTCGACGCCCTGGCCGCCCAAACCACGCACCGGCAGTGGCAGCTTGAGCAGGCGCGCCTGATGCTGGTCTCCAGCGTGGCGGCAACGGCAATCACACAGGCGAAATGGACCGCTCGCATCGAGACATCAGCCCGTGTGCTGGAAGCCTTGACCGGGCAGCTCGCGTTGACACGACGGCAGCGCGAGCTTGGGGCGGCATCGGATCGCGACGTGCTGGCATTGCAGGAGCAGGCGGCACAGGCGGAGGCGGCCATCCCCGTGCTACGCCAGGCACGGGACCAGGCCTCGCACCTGCTGGCGGAACTGGCCGGGACCGTGCCGTCCGAAGCGGGCCTGCCGGCATTCACGCTGGACGATTTCACCCTGCCGCCGGAATTGCCCTTGCAGATGCCGTCCGAATGGGTGCGCCGTCGGCCGGATATCCGTGCCGCCGAGGCCCTGCTGCAGGCATCCGTCGCCGAGCACGCCGTGGCAATCGCGCGACTTTATCCGCAGCTTGTGATCGGGGCGGATATCGGTTCACAATCCCTAGATGCGGACAAGCTGTTCAGTCCCGGCACCCTGGTCTGGGGACTCGCCGGCCAGTTGGTCCAGCCGCTCTTCAGCCGCGGACGGCGGTCACAGGCCCGTGCCGCCGAAGCCGGTTTCGACGCGGCGGCGGCCCACTACCGCCAGACCGTCCTGCAGGCCTTTCGCGAGGTCGCCGATGTGCTGCGTGCGCTTGAGCACAACCGCGACGTCCTCACGGCGCAAACCGCGGCGCAAACTGCCGCGACAGAGGCGCTCGCCCTCATGCAGCGGCGACAGGCACTCGGCGCGGCCAGCGATCTTGAGGTGCTGGCCGCCAGACAGCGGGCCGAAACCATCCGCACCGAGACGATCAACGCCCAGGCACAGCGCCTCGCCGACACCGTCGCCTTCTTCACCGCCATGGGCGGCGGCGGATCTGATTAGTCGCGTCGCGTCATGCCGCCGAAGGCACCCTGCCGCAGGTAGGCCGTCACGATAAAGGGACCGAATTTGATTGAGATGTGCGACGGATTAAGGGATGATAAGATCCTCACTATGACGTGTAACCGAAGGTGGTATGCGATGGAATCCATGTTGCTAGAAAAAGCACTAGCACTGCCCGCTGCGCAGCGCGTCGAGTTCGCGGAAATCGTGCTGGCCAGCATCGACTATGAAGACGCATCCGTACGGCGGGCATGGCTAACCGAAGTTCGGGAGCGAATGGAGTCGGTAAAACAGGGCCGGACCAGGATGCTTGATTACGATACGGTGCTCGGATAATGCGCATCCGCTTTCACGAACTCGCGAAATACGATCTGGATGACGCCATAGAATGGTATGACCTTCAATTGCCGGGGCTGGGCGACCGGTTTAAAAATGCGCTTCGCCAAACCGTTGACAAGATAGGAGGCCATCCATTCTGGTTTCCACATGAGGAAGACGGCATTTACAAGGCCTACATACCCAAATTTCCATACAAGGTGCTTTACACCATTGATGCGGAGACGATCAATGTCTGGGCAATCGCCCACATGCATCGCAAGCCGGGCTACTGGCAAAATCGACATTGATCAGCTCACCCACGCCCACAGCCATTGAACGGCGGAGAGGTGGTGAAGCAGGCGACGGACCACTAGGCATTGCCGATCAGCCAGCTCAGGAGGAAGATGCGCCAGTCGCGGCGCGTCATGCCACCGAAGGCTCCTTGCCGCAGGTAGGCCGTCACGATAAAAAGGTCGAACTTATCGAAACGACATTGAGAAAACGTTTGCGCTTCTGTAACGGAATAACGTACATTGGGGGCGTGAGCAAGTGGGATAAACTTATCTTTCAGATCCTGAGCGGAAACGCTGATGCCGCGATTCCGTTCGATGATTTATGCAATCTACTTGAGCGATTGGGATTCGAGAGACGAACTCGCGGAAGTCATAACATATTCAGGCTTGCAGGCGTGGAGGAAAAACCAAACCTTCAGCGGGATGGCAAATCGGCAAAACCCTATCAGGTTCGCCAAGTGAGAGACATCATCGTTAAATATAAACTCGCGGGGGATTCGTGATGGACCGTTATGAGATTATCTTGTATTGGAGCGATGCCGATAACGCATTTATCGCCGATGTACCCGAGTTGCCTGGATGTGCCGCGCATGGAAACACGCAAGAGGAAGCCTTGCGCAATGCTCATGATGCTATCCGTCTATGGGTCGAAACCGCCGAATCCTTCGGCGATCACGTTCCTCCGGCAAAGGGGCGCCGCCTGGTATATGCCTGAAGCATTTGGAATCCTCACCCTCTCATCCACGCCCGTAGCCATTGCACGGCGAAGAGGCCGGTGAAGCAGACCGCGGACCACCAGGCATTGGCGATCAGCCAGCTCAAGAGGAAGATTTTCCAGTCGCGCCGCGTCATCCCGCCGAAGGCCCCCTGCCGCAGATAGACGGTCACGATAAAGGGATCGAACCTGATCGAGAGCAGGATGCAGGCCACCGGATCACTCTGGCGCAGCAGCCATGCCATGAATCGCCCGGATCGGCTCGTCCCCGAATAATCCTTCAACGACTTGATCGCCTCAATCCCAAGCCAGTCCCGCTTCGACCAATCGTCCCACGAAATAAACACATCATCTTGAAATACGTCGCTTCGGGCTATGATGGCCCCTCATTTTATTCTTCGCACAGCGAATAAACCAATTTCGTCCGGAAGCATTGTGGATGGGCGTAGTTCGACTTGGATGGGCGGATACAGACTCGGTTTTACAGCCATTTAAGGTTCTCCAATAAAGATCGCTCCTCATGCTGGTGTTTCGCTCCGATGTCCGCTCGGCAGTTCATCGGTTCTTTGTATTCCTGTTCCCATTCCGGAATCTGGGTCAGAAAATCCTGATTAAATTTGATTTTTGTTCGATTCTCGTTCTTATCAGTACTCATTGGTCGTTGCAGCCTTTCGATTTATTATTGCCAATATGTTTCCATATACTACGTCCACGGTTATGATCTTCAGGGGGCGATACAGGGAACGATCTGTTTACAATCAGAAATGTCGTGCCCCGAAGTGGGTGATTAACTGCCTTCATAATGACTCGCAAGAGCCATAGGCAGGTTAATACCATCAGTGCCAGATTGGCCGCGATCCGGATGCGACTCATCGAATGGTTTACAAATAGGAAAGCAACCGATGAGACGAAAGCAATAGTGCTGAAAATTCCGTAATTTGAGGAAAGCGCGATGCGAAAACGCTTAAAGAAAGAGCGATTGGCATTCGTTTTCCGATACGGCCTCCGCCATGTGCGTTCCCAGTTCAGTCCTTCCAGTTTGGGCTCGATTTGCGACTCGATGTAGGCCCCGATATGGCGGATACCGGAAGATAGATGCAAGTGGCCGAGCCACATGGTGGCAATGTAGGCGATTGATAGTGCTGCCAATTCTGGAACCGCAGCAACAGCCGCCGTGCCAATCAATGCGTGGTGGCTTCCATCGGCCAGGCTCCCTCCGCGTTGACCATGCAGTTGATGTCAACGTCGCCCTTGAAGCCAACCTGTTGCAGGTAGGGTCGCAGCGGGGCAAGCACTTCGCGGAAGAGCCGGTTCTGCTCGTTGTCCGTGTACCAGAGCAGGGTTCCCATCTCGCAGGTTTTCGGGCCGATGTCACCGGGAAAGAGTTTCTTGTGCTCGATGTTGAGTTTGATGGGACCCACCCAATCGCGTCCGTTGAAGTAGCGGCCAACCCCGATCTCGATACCGTTGATCCGCTTCTGAAGCACATAGCGGCAGGTTTTCTCTCCGGTGTCGTTACGCAACAGGTCAAGGGTGTCGCGCCCGTCGGGAAGCCGCCCGACATAGCAGGCGGTCTTGTCGGCATGCCCGTTGCGCTTGATGACCCATTCGGCGGGATTTGCCTTGATGAACTTCGCCGCTTCCGGGGCGGATGCAAACGTGTAGGAGGGAATGGGGGCGAGCCCGTGCGCGGCAAAGACCTTCTGGGCATGCTCGCGGTCGTCTTCGAGCAGGTCGCCGCCTGCACTGCCGCCCACCACGGAGTATCCGCGCGTGCGCAGGCTGTCGGCCAGTTCACCAAAGCCATTGTCATCACAGACAACCAGTCCCGCCTTACCGACCCAATCCAGCCCCTCGTCGAGTTCGCTGATTTTGGGTATCCAGCCATCCAGCGTGCGCCGGTAGCCGGGATTGCCGACATGCGCGCGGACGGCATGCCCCTCGTGATGCAGTCGGGCGCATAGGCTGGCCCCGCCAAAATCATCCGTTATGAAAAGCACTCGCATGGACTCCGCTCCCCAAGGGAGTCCGTGCCGGAAAAAGAGGGCGCGAACTCCAAAGCTCATGCCTCTTCTGAGGGACCGGCAAGCCCCACTTACGAAACACAAGACCGTGGAGCCGCGCCCATATCGGGCGCGTCTCCGCGAGTCTCGCTTCGTAAGTTGAAAGTTTGCCGGTTTTCAGAAGAAGCTCAACTGCGCGTTAACGCATTAAATTATAAAAATGTCTGTCTCTACAAAATCTTCTCCATCGTTATTTGAACATCCATGCCAATCAGTTGAAGACCTGCTCGACGCTCTGCGCGTCGAGTGATGCATCAATCCAGGTTTCAAGCTGACTGCTGCCTGCCTTGCTGATCTGATCCCGTATCGCTTGGGAGATACCCCCGAATCGCTTGGTGAGAATCTTGAGCAGGGTCTTTGCGGCCTCCTGTTGCATCCCCTGCTGCATGCCTTGCTGGCGTCCTTCTTTTCTGAGTTGTTCTGCGATGGTCATAAGTTCCTCCTCCAGGGCGGGCGCGCTAATCGCCTTTGCCTGTCTCATATAGTCTGCAATATCGGCATCATTGTCAACGGCGCAAATGTACTGTAGCAGCGTTCGGATCATCGACAGGCTGCTGTTCTGTCGTGTGAGTTCTGCAAGCAATTCGATCATGCGGGACAATTCGTTGCGCATCCCCTGGCGACTGACCTTAAAGGCAAGCAGGCAAGCTCTGACAAGCAGTGTGCCTTTAAGATCATCGGCTTGGATGTCGTTGAGATCGACAAGCAGGTGCCGGAATTCGGGTTGGTAGGGTTCGAGTCCGGCGGGAATATCGATCAATCCGCTCAGCGAAAGGTCGGCGGTCCAGGTGGTGCCGCCCTGGAAAAGCACCAGCGGCAGAACGGGTGGCAGCTTCCGGGCCAGCGGGTTCTGCTTGCGGTACTGCTCCCATATGCCGAGGATGTAGCGCAGCAGGCGCAAGGGCATCCAGGCATCGGGCATGCTCTGGTGCTCGAAGAGGCAATAAAGCAGCGCGGGGCGACGGTCGATCTGCACGGTATAAAGCAGATCGGACTGGCTGCCGCGCAGGGCCTCGTCGGTGTAATTTCCCGGTTGAAGCTTCAGCGAGTTCCAATCCAGCCGGTCCCGGAGGGCATCTGGCAGGTAGCTTTTGAAAAAGCCCACGGCGTTCTCGGTATGCGAGAAGGCTTCCTTGAAAAGCGGGTCGTGCGGATTATGTATGGAGTTCGTCACTCATCGTTTCAATACTGCGCGGTAACGCATTAAATTATAAAAAATCACGCTATCTAAAACTTCTCCTGTTCTCTTCTCCTTGAATATTCACATGGCGGTGTTTGTACCACACACCGTTTCTGACGTCGATTCGGAAATCTCCGGCAGAGGCTCGCCGGTTTGTGCGTCGAGTACGATTCACATCTAGCTGAACGCCTCCACCGCCTCGGCAAATTCATCCCTATTGTCTTGCCGCAAGCATCTATGGCCCTTCCTACATCAGTTTTGAGACCGCGCTTTCTTTCCACGGGCTGATTCCCGAAGCGGTTTACGAGATCATGTCCGCAACCCTCAAGCGACCGACGTCATTTGATAACCGGTTCGGCCATTTTCGTTATCTGGCGATTCCCAGAAGCGTCTATGCCGTCGGGATTGAACGGATCACTGGAGATCGATCCGGTTGTCCTTGATGCCTGCGCGGAAAAATACTTGAGACCTTCCGTGCGTCAATTGCGACGCACCGTGGAGAAACATGGAGGGTGCGCACATGTGCAGGCCAGTTCCATGTGATCGCTTCGGGTGACCTCATTCCGTGGTCATCGCGATCAGCTCTTCGTAGTCGATCCGGTCCTTGGGACGGTTCGTTCCTTTTTAGCCTGCAGCAGGAATCGGCGGCTGACGACCGGAATCCGCATGCCCCAGATCTCTGCCACATGCAGGTACGAAAAAACGGCATGTTGGTGTCCGGTTTCATGTGCCGGAACTCCGATCCGTCGCCAGCGTGCGGTAGCTGACGATGCCGGAACCGCGAATGCGCCGGGAGATGGCACCGAACTGGCGGTTGCGGAGCTTGATCAGGGTCATAATGCGCTCCTCGGGGGTCATCGCCAGCATATCCTCACGACGAAACCGATCCTGATCCGCGACTGCGCCTATGCGTACTTTTATCATCGCCACCCCTGTCGCCAGCATTCATGATGCATCCTATTTAGACAGGAGAGGCTCTTGCAAAACCCCTCGCCTTGCAGATTGACTTAAGTCAATGCCATCGCCGCCATGATCCGCTAGGGTTGCCTGCAACTCAAATGGCGGAAGACGGAAGGAGCGCGGGGCGATGGTGCTGGAGACGGTTGAGGCGGCGGTGCGGACGGCGGTGTCCAAACGGGATTACCTGTATGCGAACCCGGTGGGCTATTTCATTGCCTCGATGCTGGCAGGGCTGTATGTGGGACTCGGTATCGTGCTGATCTTCGCGATCGGCGGACCGCTGGCGCAGGCGGGACACCCGGCACTGAAGCTGCTGATGGGGGCGTCGTTCGGCATCGCCCTGACGCTCGTGGTCTTCGCGGGGGCGGAACTCTTTACGGGCAACACGCTGTACATGACACTCGGCTGGCTGCGTGGCGAAGTGCGGGCAAGGGATCTGGCGCTGGTCTGGGGTGTCTCGTGGGTCGGTAATCTGGTCGGGGCGCTGGCCTTGTGCGCGGCGGTTGTGCACGTCGGCAGCCTGGGACATGCCCGGGAATTGATCGCCACCGTATCCTCGGCCAAGATGGGGGCGGCACCCTCGGTGCTGCTGGTCAGCGGGCTGCTGTGCAACCTGCTGGTGTGTCTGGCGCTGTGGACCGCCGGGCGGACACGCTCGGATGCGGCCAAGATCATCCTGATCAGCATGTGCCTGCTGGCCTTTATCGCCTGCGGCTATGAACACAGTGTCGCCAACATGACGCTGCTGGGCGTGGGCGTGCTCGGTCAGGTCGCCGACGGCATCGGCTGGAGCGGTTTTTTCCACAACTTGCTTTGGGTGACCCTCGGTAATACACTGGGCGGGGCGGTGATCCTGGCCGGGGCATTTCATCGCATGGCGGGTAAATCAAAGACAGCAGCAGGAGAAAAGGCATGAGCAGCACGAAAGAGAAACTGGTGGTGGTCGGCAGCGGCATGGCTGGTGGCAAGTTGATCGAGGAACTGCTGCTTCAGGATCCGGAACGGTATGCCATCACCGTCGTCGGCAATGAGCCGCACGGCAATTACAACCGCATCAAATTGGTGGTCAAGCTGCGTACCGATGATCTGCCCGATTTCTATATCCAGACACCGGAATGGTACGCCGAATACGGCGTCGATGCCCGGCTCGGCAAGGCGGTCGCCGCGATCGATCGCAAGGCGCGCACGGTGGCGCTGGATGACGGCGAGACGCTGGCCTACGACCGCCTGGTGCTGGCCACCGGCTCGCGTCCATTCATCCCGCCCATGGGCGGGCTCGACCTCAAAGGCATATTCGCCCTGCGCAAACTGGAGGACGTGGAGACGATCCGCGGCTTCCTGCGCGACAAGAGCCTGGTGACCGTACTTGGTGGCGGGCTGCTCGGGCTGGAGCTGGCGCTGATGCTGCGACTGATGGGCAAGCAGGTTACGGTCTCGCATCTGATGCCGACGCTCATGGAACTTCAGCTTCCCGAGGAGGCAGGACGCTACCTGAAGCGACACCTTGAGGCGCTCGGCATCCGCTTTGTCATGGGCACCTACATCACCGAGCTGCTCGGGTCCACCGCCGGCGTCGAGGAGGCCCGCTTCAAGGATGGCTACTCGATCAAGACCGATGCCGTCTTCTTCAATTGCGGTATCCGCCCGAACAAGGATCTGGCCGAGCAATGCGGCCTGGTGTTCAACAAAGGCGTGGCTGTCAACGACCGCCTCCAGACCAGCGACCCCTACATCTACGCCTGCGGCGAGTGCATCGAGTACAAGGGCGAGACCTGGGGACTCGTCGCGCCTGTCTGGGAACAAGCCCGCACACTGGCCGGCGTGCTGGCCGGCGAGGATGTGACCTACAAGCCTTCGCAGGCCGTGGCAGCACGCCTGAAGTCGGATATCCCGGTCATCAGCATGGGCCGTTTCAAGCCGCTGCCCGAAGACGAAACCGTGCTCTATACCGATCCGCACGGCGGGGTCTACAAGCAGCTTATCGTGCGCGACAATCTGCTGCAGGGCGCGATCCTGGTGGGCGAGGATCTCAACACCGATGTCATCGAGCTGCACTATTCCGCCCGCATCCCCCTGCCCGCGCGCCGTACCGAGCTGCTGTTCCCGGGGGCGCACGGGGGCGAGGCGATTGTGGATGGCAAGTTCATCCCCGATGAGGCACGCATCTGCGAATGCAACGGTGTTTCGGCCGCCAAGATCCGCAAGGCGATCACCAATGGCAGCGATACGCTGTACAAGGTTATGGCGACCACGCGGGCCGGTACCGGTTGCGGCAACTGCAAGAACAAGCTCAAAGCCCTGCTGATCTCCGAGGTCGGCGAGCTGCGGACCGATCCGGCCGAGCGCTACTACGCACCGGGCATCCCGATGGAGCGCGAAGAGTTGACCGCTTTCATCCTCGCCAATCACCTGCGCTCGGTCTCGCAGGTGCTCGATACCGTGCCCAATGCCGTCGGCGATTCCAAAACGCGCATGGCGGTGGACTTTTTGCTGAACTACATCTGGAAGGGGGATTACACGATCGAGAACGATTCGCGCTGCGCCAACGACCGTTACGCGGGTAACATCCAGAAGGACGGCCGCTTCAGCGTGATCCCCGACATGGCCGGCGGCCTGACCACCAGTGCGCACCTGCGGTCGATTGCCGATGTGGCCGACCGCTACGGGGCCATGATCAAGGTGACCGGTGCCGACCGCATCGGCCTCTTCTCGCTTGAGAAGAAGGACCTTAAGGATGCCTGGGATATGCTGCAGATGGGCTCGGGCCACGCCTTCACCAAATGCTTCCGCGCCTGCAAGTCCTGCGTCGGCTCCACGCGCTGTCGCTTCGGGCTGATGGACTCGCTGGAGCTGGGCCGCAGGCTCGGTGAACGTTATCGTGGCATAATGGGCCCAGCCAAGATCAAGATGGGCGTATCGGGCTGCCCGCGCAACTGCTCGGAAGCCACGATCAAGGACTTCGGCGTCGTCGCGGCCGAGGGCGGCTGGGATATCCATATCGGCGGCAACGGCGGCTCGAAGGTGTATGTCGGCCAAAAGATCGCCCAGGTCAAAACCGACGAGGAGGTTATCCGCATCGCCGACCGCTTCTATGCGTACTACCGGCAACACGGCCGCTATGGCGAACGCACGGCGCACTTCATCGAGCGGGTTGGCCTGCAGACGGTCACCGACGCGATCCTCAATGGGACGGAAACGGAAATGCAGGCGTTGGAAGACCGGCTGCAGGAAGTCCGCGACAACTACCGTGATCCGTGGACGCTGCCGATCGACGTCAATGACGTGCCGGTCGAGACCACCGTGGACGACGACGGACGCGAATTTGTCGCGATCGCCGATACCGAAACCGTGCCGGAGGGCGTGTCGCGGTTGTTCTCGGTCAACGGCACCGACGTGGCCGTTTTCCACACCCGCGATGGGCGCTGGGTGGCGGTCGACGGGGTGTGCCCGCACGAGGCGGGCCCGATGGTCGACAGCATCTACGGCAACGGACGGTTGGCCTGTCCGTTGCATAGCTACACCTTCGACGTCAGCACCGGCGCTTGCGACAATCCCGAGATCGATCCGGTGGGCATTCACGACATCCGCGTCCGCGACCGCCGCATCGAGATCGCCCTGCGGGAACGGCTCCGCCCGGCGTGCAACACGACCGGCGGCTGCGGCGGGTGTAGCGCCGCCCTGCCTTGAGTGGGTCGGGCACCCCTGCCCGACTACCGAGCATAAGCGCTTTTTTGCCTGGCAGGACAGGCAAAGGTGCCTGTCCTACATGCGTCTCAAAACCTGAAAACCGCGCCTTGTAAACGCGGGGCAAGCGGACTATCCTTGAAGGCAGATAAAGGAAGTCGTCTATGCTTACGTTTGTCACCACGCCGATCGGGAATCTGGAGGATATGTCGCCGCGCGCCATCCGTGCACTGCGCGAGGCGAACGTGATCGCCTGCGAGGATACCCGCCGCACCCGCGCCCTGC
>CAZOXS010000206.1:0-4403 GCA_964583785.1 uncultured Victivallales bacterium | reverse complement strand
TGCCCGCTTGAAGCCGGGCACAGCGAGGGGTTCTGCAAGTGCCTCGGGATGGCGGTACTGTTGACATCGTTGTCGACGGGAACGGCCTCAGCGGCGGAACCGCAGGTAACTGGAACACCACGCTCCTCAACTGGGATGCGGGAGCATCACCGCATGTCGCCTGGAACAACGCCAACAACGATACCGCCGTCCTCGGTCGCACCGGAGTCGCGGTCGGCACGGTCACGCTGACTGCACCGATCACCGTTGGTGGTGAGCTCACCTTTTACGCCACCGGGTTCACTCTCGCCGCCAGCACACATGGCCTCACCTTCAGCGCCACGGACAACAGCATCCTTCTGTTTGGTAACAACGGCACCACCGCCGCCGCCACGATCACCGGCCTAGTCGGAGGAGGTGGCAACGTGATCCTGACCTCGGCGAATCCCTTTGTAGCCGGAACCGTGACCTTCAGCGGAGCCTCCGCAGGCGGCTGGTCTGGCACGACCACCATCGATTCCAACACGAAACTCACGACCGTCTCGGCGAGCGGAAGGCTTAATAAAGTGCTTGGCAGTACGAGTGGCATCACGCTCAACGGCGGCACGATCCAATTCACCAGGGCGACCGACGCCGATATTGACGCCATCAATAATTCGGCGTCCATCACGGTCAATGGCGGAGGAACCTTCAGCTCCACCCCGGATGCCGGCGGCGCCAGCGCCATCGAGAACATCGGCGCGGTGACCCTCAATGCCGGACCGCTTAACTTTGTGTTTGCGGCCAGCGCCGCCAGTGGTCAGCAAGTGGTTATGCCGAGCCTGAACCGTGTCGGGTCCTCTGCGGCGATCACCTTTTCGGCACCTGCCAGCTTGGGTACCCTCAACAAGTTCACCGTGACCGGTGCGGGCACCACCACGTCAGGCCAGATCATTGGCCCGTGGGCGACCGCCGGCACGTCGGCGGAAGCACAAACCGACTACGCAGTGTATAGCAGTGACACGGTGGCTGCTGCCGGTGCCGCTCTCACCGCCCCCGGTGAGTCGGGATGGGGGGGCACGACGACGGCGTATCAATTTGGAGGAGCCACGACGTTGACCGCCACCCGCACGGCGGCAGGGCTGCGCTACACGGGCGCGCTGGCGGCACTCGACTTGGGTGCTTCCACCTACACGCTTGAGACCTACGGCCTGCTCAATGGGGGTTCGGGTGTGCTCACCGTCAGCACGACGGGCACGGGCGGCCTCACCACGCCGTCGGGCGGTGGCAATCTCTACCTGACCCCCGGTTCCAGCACGGCTGGCATCACCGTCACCGCCCCGATCGTCAACAACGGCGGCAACGTGACGTTGGTGAAATCCGGTGCCGGTACGCTGACCGTCTCATCCGGCAGCAATAATTTCGCCGGCGGCACGGTGATCAACGCTGGCACCATGGTCTTCTCGACGATTGCGTCCTGGGGCGGGGCAGACAAGAACGTGACCTTCAACGGCAGCGACACACTCACGTCAACGGTAGCCGGTTATACCGGGGGCACGCTCACCGTTAACCAGGGAGCAACAGCGATTATCACCGCGCCAGGTTTCAGCTTTGCGACGACCACGGGTTCGGGAAACCTCATTCTCCAACCATCGCAGACTACTTTTTTCAACATCGGGGATGCCAGTGGCTTCACTGGCAATCTCCAAGCAAAATTGTTCGGCAACATCAGCCAAAACGGAGGCATCTCGATCCAATTCTCCAGTCTGGCCGATACCCCCGGTTCATTTCTTCAGTTCGCGGGTGGACAGTCGGATAGTAAACAGACCCTGAATATCACGCTGAACGGCAGCGCCCCCTTGGTTTTCAACAATCGCCGGGTGCAAATGCTCCCGCGGACAGCCAGCAACTGGATCGCAAGCGATTCGATTCTGGCAAATAACAGCGGCAATGCCGTGAACACCTGGATCATCAACACGGACTTGGACGGGGAATACACCGCGTCTACGGTCGGATCCACCCGCAATCTTCTCTTGTCGGGAAGCAATGCGGGTAACAATGCGTTTAACGGGCTGCTGAGCGATGGGAATAGCGGCACCACCTTGCTCAGCCTCCAAAAGGCGGGCACCGGCAAGTGGATTGTGTCGGGAAACAACACGTTCAGCGGCAGTGTCACGGTCAGCGCCGGCACACTGGTGTTATCGGGCACGAATGTATACGCGGGTACTACAACGGTCAGCGGTGGTACGCTGGTATTGATAGGCGAGGCGTGTATTCTGGATACCGGTATCCGTAACATTACGAGCGGTAATGTTGAAATTGAAGCCAGAGAGCAGATCGGCGAACTCCAGCTTGGCGGTGTAAAGCAAAATGATGGCATCTGGGGGGCGACGGGCAATAGCATGGCGACATACACGGATGTGAGCCTGACTGGTGCAGGGCTGCTATATGTAAACACGCCTTTCCCGCCCTCCGGCACCGTGCTGATCGTGAAATAAGTCGGCAACAAGACGGCGGACAAGTCAGTCTTCAGTTTTCGGCCTTCCGTCTAATCTCCTCCCAGCGTGAGAATCGCCTTTTTTCGCGGCAGGGGTTGTGGCATACTGCCTGACAATATTCATTTTGGACGTTTTCAGGAGTTTGCTGGTTATGAAAGTTTTCAATACGCTGTCGCGTCAACTCGAGGACGTGGTTCCGCTGGAGGAGGGGCATGTGCGCCTCTATACCTGCGGGCCGACGGTCTATAATGCCGCTCATATCGGCAATTTCCGCACCTATGTGTTCGAGGATCTGCTGCGGCGCTATCTCAAATACAACGGCTTGCGGGTCATGCAGGTGATGAACCTGACGGATGTGGACGACAAGACCATCCGCGGCGCCATGGCGGCGGGGATCTCGCTGGCTGCCTATACCGCCCCATTCAAGGCGATGTTCTTCGAGGATCTAAAAACGCTGAATATCGAGGCGGCGGAGCATTACCCGGCGGCGACGGATCATATCGCGGAAGTGATTGCGCTGATCGAACGGCTGATGGAGCGGGGCTTGGCCTACAAGTCGGACGACGGCTCGGTGTATTTCAGTATCGCGCGTTTTCCGGGGTACGGGCGGCTCGGCCATATCGACATGGCTGGGATGCGGGCCGGGGCGCGGGTGGCGCAGGATGAGTACGAGAAGGAGAATGTGGCCGATTTCGCGCTCTGGAAGGCGTGGGATGCCGACGATGGCGATGTCTGGTGGGAGTCGCCCTGGGGACGCGGGCGTCCGGGCTGGCATGTCGAGTGCTCGGCGATGAGCATGTGCTACCTGGGCGAAAGCTTCGACATTCATACCGGCGGCGTCGACAATATCTTCCCGCATCATGACGACGAGATTGCCCAGAGCGAGGGGGCGACGGGCAAACCGTTCGTCAAGACCTGGATGCATTCGGCCCACCTGATTGTCGACGGCAAGAAGATGTCGAAGTCGCTGGGGAACTTCTACACCCTGCGCCAAGTGATCGAACGCGGCTATGCCGGGCGCGAGGTGCGTTATGTGCTGCTGGCGGCGCATTACCGCCAATCGCTGAACTTCACCTTCGAGGCGGTCGAGGCGGCGCGCGCCTCGCTGGCGCGTTTGGATGAATTCCAGGACCGTCTGCGCGCGGCCAGAACCACCGGCAGCGAATTGCCTGCATGGGCGGTGCAGGCGGAGGCCGCATTCAGGGCCTCGCTGGACGAAGACCTGAACATCTCCGAGGCACTGGCAGGAATCTTTGAGATGGTGCATGCCGGGAACAAGGATCTGGATAACAGCCGCCTGGATTGGAGCGCGGAGGCCGTGCTTGCGCTGCTGGCGCGTTTTGATACCGTGCTCGGGGTGCTGGTGCGCCCGGCGACGGCCCTGCCGGCAGAGGTGTCCGCGATGGCTGAGGCTCGGATCGCCGCCAGGACGGCGCGCGACTGGACCGAGTCGGACCGTCTGCGCGATGCCCTCAAGGCGGCGGGCTGGGAGGTTCGCGATACGCCGGAGGGGCAGAAACTCAAGGCAATTTGATCAGGGGATTTTCGATGCAAGGGCTTTTTATCACATTCGAGGGGCCGGAAGGGTGCGGCAAGTCCACCCAGATCGCCATGCTGGCGGAGCGTCTGCGTGCCTGCGGGCAGACAGAGGTCGTGACCACGCGCGAACCGGGCGGGACGCCCGCTGGCGAGGCGATACGCGGCATTCTACAGCACGATACCGCCGGGGACGATATCTGTGCCGCGGCCGAAACTCTGCTTTTCGAGGCCAGCCGGGCGCAGCTCGTCCAGCGCGTGATCCGTCCCGCGCTGGAACGGGGGGCGATCGTGCTTTGCGATCGCTTCGCCGATTCGACGACGGCCTACCAGGGCTACGGGCGCGGTTTCGATATCGAGGCGTTGCGGCCACTGCACGAATTCGCGCTGGGCGGGACCTGGCCGGATATC